>JBPCVE010000300.1:0-8676 GCA_051010795.1 Rubripirellula sp. | reverse complement strand
CGAAATAACCAGCGATAATCGAGGCGTTCCTCTAATCCATATTGCTCCAAGATGTACTTTTGCTCTTTTGGATCGTCAAAGGCAGGTACTCCGAAACGAATCAGATCTTCAGTCTGGCGGACGGCATCACCAGGGCGATAGAAGTTCAGCTGAAGAGCTTTTTGCTTGTACTCGGTCTGGCCAGCGTCTTCCGCTTTTTCAAACGCGTTTGTCAAGCCAAATACTTCGACCGACACAAAGTCAAGGTTGGGATCCACATCCACCCAAGTTGCGACTCCCCATACGCCAGGGCTGGATTTGTCGCTGCTGTAAGGAATATCGATACGGGAAATCTCAACTGAGTTGTACAGAGGGGCACTGATCTGTTCTCGTACTTTGATTTTTTCCCGAGCTGTTGGCAAAATCCGATCTAGGTACTGCCTGCCGTTGATCTGATTGCGGAGCAAGAACATGGGGAAGAATTTTCGCTTATCAACACGAACGGTTTCCATTCTTTGGTAAACATCCTGACCAGCGACCTTGTCAGCAGCAGGACGGAAATCGCCACCGCGATAACGCACTCGGTAAACCATGTACCAGACAAGCTTGCGCTGCATGCGTCCATCTGGACGCGGGACGTCGATGTAGATCTGGCGAAGTGGTTTGAACGAGAACTCAAAACAGAAGACCGTGCGACGGAAGATCAATTCCTTTGCTCGATCCACCAGAGTCCGTGTTCGTGGGTCGAAGTGTGGTTTCGAATCAGGATGACCAGAAGCCTCACTGAAAACAATCTGTGGATAGCTGTTCAAAAATGGCTCCAGCTTCAGTGGGCCATCGAATGTTTCCTCGGGCTGAATGGAACTCGGGATCACCGTCACGACACCAGGGGAAAATTGTGTTTGCTCCTGAGTCGAAGGATCCTTACGCTGGCCCTGTTGGGCGAGTGCTGGCACGATGCCCGTGAGGCACAGCGCACAGCAGAGCTGGATTCTTGTAGCAAGTGTCATGTCAGAACCGTTTATTGCATTTCATAGGAACAAGGCGTTGGAGAGCACAGCTAAGTTCTCCCAACCCTTACTGATTATTGTACTCAGCGAACTGAATTTGCGTTCGAAATCGAGTCAGCTACTTGTTTTGTTGTGATTTGGTCCGGCGGTTGTTGCGGCTCTTCCTTATCCGAATCAAGCGTATTTTGGGCCGCTTTTTTCAACGACTCGGTTTGGGAATCGGCCGCCGTGAACTGGAGCGAACTGGCAAACTGCATGTCAGAGCTGCCAAATGCATCGATGTTGCTCCCCTCCATCGTGAAAGTGGCGACGATTTGCTTGCCGCTCTCATCCGATAAATGCATTAGAACCCATCTTATCGGAACCCCCTCTGCTGAGCCATTGGCAACGGCCCTCAAGACTCGAGTTCCCGATGCTGTGGTGCGTTCGTCCGACTCGACCATTTCTATAAACTGCTCGCCGAGAAGAATTTGAACGCTCGATTCAAAGGCTGTCAGTGACCACGGTTGGCCGTCAGCAGGTGGCGGTACGCGTTGAATGTCGCATTGGCCAATACTGAGGTCGTTCTTGACCATCCGCATCATCGCCCCCTGAGGCTGGTCTTTCATCATCCGCCATCGACGATCCATCAGCACACGAAGACCGAGTTCTTCACTTTTGACTGAGACGAATTGCAAATTTTCCGAAGCCGGCTTGCTCACGTCAATTTTTCGGACTTCGGTTGGCAGAGCGATGGTCGTTTTTAACGGTTGCCGCAGCATTTTGATCGTTGCTGCCACATCAAAACCCGGCTCCGCCCGCCCAATCTCACGAGTTTCATGAAGTGCCATCGCCAGCCAAGTGCAACTGCTGAGCTCTCGATCGAACGTGAGCTTGCCAATCGTCCGAATGATTGTGGGAACCCCATCGATGGCCCCATCAACGTCACCTCGCAATTGGATTCTTACCTCTTTCTCATTCAACGCTACGACTTCCGCATTCACTTTGCAGGACATGACAGTTGTCAAATTCAGGACGGAAGCCATCGAATCGGCTGAGATGGTGTATTTTGATCCGAGGCTGATCGGCTTCACAGGAAGCAACTGATCGATTGCCATGCTCGATACGGGAGCATGTAGAAGCTCAAGCTCATCACGCTCGAAGAAATCTTCAATTCCGTAAATCTGCTCGGGGTGTGAGTCATGCCGGACAATCGTGTCACGCACCGAGTCTCTTAGCTGAACCGAATGTTGTGTCTGGTTGAGAGAGCTTTCTGCTTGGGCACGGTGATAGTATCGTTCGGCTGCGATGCATCTGTCACTCGGCGTTACCGTTTCTGCGGTCTGGCTAGCCGCTTTTGAAACCGCGGCGGTCGCGGCAAGATGGAGCCGTTCTTCATATTCGAGGGATGCTTGGCTATCGATCGGTAACTTCAGCGTCTTTTCGCGTGAGATCAATGGATTGCCGGGGAGGTTGACGTTCCCCTTCATCTCAACTTCCATGCGGATGCGGTACAAGTCTTGGCGGCCGGAACGAAGCAGGACCCCGCTGGAATCCGTCCCTCGGCTCACACCCGGTGCGACCCCGAGCACGGTGGCTGCCGTGATCAGAAACTTCCGTCGATCCAGTGCGAGTGAAGGGTTGTGTTGCTGCATTTTCAGATGGCCAAGGTTCAATCAGCGATTACCGACAAAATATGGGTCTACCGCCCCATTCTTTTGATCGACTCGTTGCCGACGCTGATTCAGGGGAATTTGGCTAGAAAATCACGACGACGAGGTCACGGTTCTATGCTTGCCAGTTGTGTCTGCCAAATCGACAAAATCGGCACCGATAAACCACGGTGTCGCAAAATAAGACACGAGATGATGCAAAGTGTCGGAAAAAGTTACAAATAGGGTGGACATTTCGCCGGCAGGACGACCCCATGAGTGTTTTATGAAATAGCTTTAACTCTCGCCTCTCCATGGGTTTAACAGGCTTTGGGACGTGATTCTTTCTGTCGGCTCGCTTGTTTGGCCCAATATTTCCTACACCATTTCGTTGGTCAGTTGGTTTCCTGCCAGAGTTTGCAGTGCCAAGATTGAAGACGAAACGGCGGATCGGAAAACGAATCAGTGATCCAGTCGTGGCGAATTCAATAAATCGGTGAACTTTTTGGGAAATCAATCGGTCTTATTGGTGGCATGCGGAGTCTGTTTTACGCGTACCATCAAAGAGGGTGGCGGCAAGGAGCTGTCGCTCAACTGAAAGTGAGAGATTGCTTGCGTGACGGCGATCAACAGATTTCCGTCAAGCAGTTTCAAACCGCAGGTACCCATGGACATCGCCCTAAGGATTGGGCGATCCCCGGGCAACATTAGCAGAGGGTTGAGCGATCCGCCGGGGTCGCAGGGAAAGAGAGATCAACCGGAAGCAAGCGCTGGGAGAGACGAAGATGCACGAAGATTATCGAGATGAAAAAGTCAAAGAGCTGCGGGATCAACTGACTCGTTTTGCGCCCAAAGCGAAGAAGATTGAGCAGGCTGCACTGACGGAAAAATTGTACGGTGAAGTTGAGTCCGATCGCTCCTATGCGTTCGACTACTGCTGTTTCCGCATCACGAACTATCGGCCAGAGGTGCCAACACGACACAGCATCGCTTCGGCCGATCTCAAGCATGATTTACGACTCCTCATCGAAGACCTGAGTGATTCGGCGGATATTGCCGTCAGTGAGGTGCGTGAACCGGTGCATACCGTGGACGAGCTGAGCAAGAAGTTCAAGGTATCCACCAAAACAATTAGTCGTTGGCGCGATGCAGGACTTGTGAGTCGTCGCCTGCTGTTTGGGGGTCGAAAACGGGTTGGCTTTTTACAAAGCAGCGTTGATCAGTTTGTTGCTAAGAATCGTGGCAAAATCAGACGCGGGGAACGGTTCAGCCAACTAAGTGAGGACGAGAAGTCAGAGATGATTGAGCGTGCTCGACAATTGGTTGAAGGTGGCGCCAGCCTCTCCGAAGTAACTCGACAATTGTCAGAGCAGATGAGACGGAGTCCAGAGACCATCCGTTACACACTTAAGAATTTTGATGCCGATCATCACTCGTTGGCAATCTTTCCAAACCACCGTGGTGCGTTAACCGGTGATGACAAGCGTTCAATCTTCAAGCTTTACACGCACGGCTCAACCGTGGCTCAATTGTGCAAGCGTTTCAAACGCACACGCACCAGCATCCAAAGGATTCTGCTGGACATGCGTCTGGAGCAGATTGGTGAACTTCCGCTGGATTACATCTACAACGAAGACTTCGAGTCGATTGAACGTGAGGCGGAATACCTTGGCCCAGTGCCCCAGCCAGCGACCGCTCCCCGCAAAGTGCGAGTTCCGGCCGGATTGCCCAGTTATCTGGCTGCTCTTTATGATGTTGCCTTGCTGACTCGAGAGCAGGAATATCACCTCTTCAGGAAAATGAACTACCTGAAGCATTCGGCCAGCCGACTTCGAGAAAGTCTCAGCCATACAGAAGGTAGTAAGACCGCGATTATGGATCGAATCGATGATCTGTATGAGGCAGCAGTTTTGGTCAAAAATCGTATCGTGCAGAGTAACCTTCGCTTGGTGGTTTCGATCGCGAAGCGGCATGTCGCCAGTACGGATGACTTCTTCTCCCTGGTCAGTGACGGCAACATGTCGCTGATTCGCGCGGTGGAAAAGTTTGATTATTCCCGTGGGAACAAATTCAGTACTTACGCTTCGTGGGCGATCATGAAGAATTTTGCTCGGACCATTCCGACTGAATTCAAACATCGCGATCGCTTCAGAACGACAACAGAAGAGTTGTTCGTAGCTCGTCAGGATGAGCGTCTTGATCCCTACGTCGAAGAAACTGTCCAACGGTCCCGGCAGCGGGAGTTGTCGAAGATTCTTAATCGCTTGGATGAACGTGAGCAAAAGATCATCACTGCGCGGTTCGGTCTGGGTCGGGGCAAAGAGCCATTGACGCTGAAGCAGGTTGGTGAGGAGTTGGGGGTCACCAAGGAGCGTATTCGGCAGTTGGAGGCACGGGCACTGTCCAAGCTCAGGGACGCTGCGGATGAGGCCAATATTGATGTGGAGTTGGGTTCCTGATTCCAGCGGTCGATATCGGTTTCACTACTCGAACACGGGTTTTTAACGATGCCACGCCCTCCGGGCGTGGCTTTTTCTTTTGAATTCAATCAGTTGAAGATTGCTCATTTCCCTTCCGTGGTTGGCTTGTCATACTGCGGGGATGAGTCAGTATCAGTTAAAGAAAAAAACACGCGTTGAATTGTTGTCGCCCGCAGGCGACCTCGAATGTGCCCATGCCGCAATTGAAAATGGCGCTGATGCAATCTACTTCGGTTTGGATTGTGGCTTCAACGCACGCCACCGCGCCAAGAATTTTGGGCTGAGCGATTTATCAGTCATTGGCCGCTTGTTGAGATCACGTGGTGTGCGGGGGTACGTCACGATGAATACCCTCGTCTTTCCGGACGAGATGGCACCGCTTGTCGATATTATTCAGGAAATCACGTTGGCGGGGATCGATGCAGTATTGGTTCAGGACTTTGGGGTTGCTCGATTAGTCAGGGCCGTTTGTCCCGATCTTGAAATTCATGCATCCACGCAGATGAGTTTGACCAGTGCGGAGACGATCAAGGTTGCTGAAAAGTTGGGGCTGGCACGTGTGGTGCTGGCACGTGAACTTTCTGTTGCTGAGATAAAAGCGATTGCGTCATGCACGGACTTGCCACTGGAAGTGTTCATTCATGGGGCACTGTGCGTCGCCTATTCCGGTCAGTGTTTGACCAGTGAGTCCCTTGGGGGAAGGAGTGCGAATCGTGGGCAATGCGCGCAGGCCTGTCGCTTGCCTTATGAGTTGATTTGTGATGGTGAAGAACGTGATCTCGACGATGTGCGTTACTTATTGAGCCCGCAGGATTTGGCTGGTTATGCCGCTATCAATGATCTTGTTGAAGCGGGCGTGCAGTCGTTGAAAATCGAAGGACGTTTGAAGACACCTGAATACGTTGCGAATATCACCGGCCATTATCGCAAGGCGCTGGACCAGGCGTGCGATAAGCAAACGGTTGAAGTAACCGCAGAAGCAAAGCGGGAAATGGAACTGTCGTTTTCCCGTGGTTTCTCTTCAGGATGGTTGGAAGGAAATGACCACAAGCGACTCGTCCCAGGAATCCATTCCTCAAAGCGTGGGATCGAACTGGGCCGAGTTCGAAGTGTCGATGGGCAACGTGTCGAGGTTCGGTTGGCTGCTCCCGTTGCATTAGGCGATGGACTTTCCATTGGATGTAAGTCGATCGACGGAGAAGACTTGCAACAAGGAGGGCGAATCTATTCACTGCATAATTCCAACGGTGATAAAACATCAGAAGCGGGTGAGTCTGAAGTCGCTTGGCTTGGATTTGGGTGGGGCGAAATCGACTGGCAGACCGTTCAGCCAGGTGACCGCGTCTTCAAGAACGATGATCCGCGGTTGAATCGTCGTTTGCGAAAAACATTCACATCGGATGATCCTGTGAGACGGCAGCCATTGAGGATGGAGGTGCGGGCAATTGCTGGACAACCGTTAGCATTGACCGCTATCCTGCAAAATGGATTGAGAGTCGAACTGATGGGCGAGGTGCCGCTGGACGAAGCCAGAAAGCGTCCTATCGAAATGACTGTGCTACGGGAAAAGCTGGGCCGTCTGGGAGGCACGAGTTTTGAATTGAGTGAATTGGAGGCGACCATCGAGGGGCAGCCAATGGTCCCGATGGCGATGTTGAATCAAATGCGCCGCGAGGCCGTTGAAAAATTGAATTTGCTGGTCCAAGCCGCACCCCATCGTGAAGTCGTTCCGGCACGGGGGCGTGAATTGTTGATGCCGATTTTGGATTCCGAGCCCAGCACCGATGAAGCAGCAAGCGATGATTTCAAATCGGCTGTTTTGTGTCGGGACCTCGGGCAGTTGAAAGCTGTTTGCGATTTGGGAGTTGACTTGGTCTACGCGGACTTCCATGACATTCGACAGTACAAAGAAGCCGTGTCGATTTGTCGTAGCAATGGTGTTCCCATTGGATTGGCGTCAGTGCGGATTCAGAAACCCGGTGAGATGGGTTTGTTGCGGGTTCTTGAACGTCACGAACCTGACTTGATTCTGGCTAGAAACCTTGCGGCCTTGCAACATTTTCATGAACGTGGAATCGAGACGATTGCAGATTTTTCTCTGAATGTTTCCAATCACCGATCAGCAGAATGGATTCGTAGTTTGGGTGCGTCACGCGTGACAGCATCGTATGATCTGAATCGCGATCAGCTTGTTGGATTGATCGATTCGGTTCCCTCAGCGTGGCTTGAAACGGTGATCCACCAGCACATGCCCATGTTCCATATGGAGCATTGCGTGTACTGCAGTGTCTTGTCTCCGGGGACGAATAAAACCAACTGTGGGCGGCCTTGCGATGATCACTTGGTGACCCTGCGAGATCGGGTCGGAGCTGAGCATACGTTGCAGGCGGATGTCGCCTGTCGTAACACCCTTTACAACGCAACCCCTCAGAGTGGCGCGGAGCTTGTGAGTGACTTGCTTCAACGCGGCGTCCGCTGGTATCGCATTGAATTGCTGGAGGAGGACGCTGATCAAGTTCGGCAGATCGTGGTCTTGTATGGCAAGTTGCTGAAGCAACAAATTACAGGCCAGCAAGTATGGAAAGAACTACGGGCTGCGAATCGGGTAGGAGTCACGCGGGGCACGCTGGAATCAAAACGAAATCCACTTGCCATTCTGTAAGCCCCTGTCGGCCCACGGAGAGTATCTTTTCAATGTATTTCTCAGTTTTGCTTGTCGGGGTGTTCTGAATGCTCACTGAAGAATTGCTCAGCAGCAGGGTGTAGGCGAAGTTCGGTCCATTGGCTCGCTTCCTTCCTTGAAATCCGGTGCTTCGGGCTGTCGATGGCGTACCATGCATCG
This sequence comes from Rubripirellula sp., assembly GCA_051010795.1. Classification (GTDB taxonomy): domain Bacteria; phylum Planctomycetota; class Planctomycetia; order Pirellulales; family Pirellulaceae; genus Rubripirellula. Next base: position 734 of record JBPCVE010000300.1, on the reverse strand, counting down.
AGAACCGCGGTGATCAATGCATCTGATGTTTCCGGCTTTGCCATCAGGATGGCGGTTGTGGCGAGAGTCTGAACAGTCACGGGGTTGGATGGATCGGTGATGTTATCCAGGAGAGGAAACCGATCAAATGCATGAACCACTTTGTCGGGATTAATCTCCAGCACTCGCCATCGACCATCTTTTCGGAGATCGTCAAGGATATCGCCTGCCTGTCCCACGCATAGAATGGCTGCTTGTGGGGCATCATCGTCAGTTAGCCGATCCCAATTTCCTGACAATATTTGTATCTTGCCGAAATAATTTGGCAGTGTCTTGATCATCAATTCAATGCACGCTCTGGATCCGGTTCCCGGCTCGCCCAGTAAAACGGGAACACTTCTAAGTTGCTGTATTGTTTCGATGCCCGAATCTTTGCGGACCAACGCGTAGATCGGTTCGTAAAACAGCGGTGCGACGTGTGCCAATTCCTCTTCCGAGGGAATCGAGACAGCCTGAATCAAGGCTAGGTCCACATCATCATTGCTTAGCAACCGTGAGTTTTCTCCAGAACCCTGGGTTTCCGTAACGTCAGCTTTGACGCCGGGCTGCGTCCGTTTGATTTGATCCGCAAGTAGAAATGCGACCTCGGTGTAACGTCCCTGCTTCATGCCACCTGCGATTCTGATTGAATTGGGCATTGCATCTGGCCAGTTCTGAATACCAATGTGGATCGAGACGGCCAGTAGGGGCATCAG
>JBPCVE010000299.1:0-27967 GCA_051010795.1 Rubripirellula sp. | reverse complement strand
CAGGTATCCACCTTTTCGCAGGTCTTCGACGGCGTCTCGGGTTGAACGATGCTTCACGGGTGGAAACACTCTTGCACACGGATGGTGTTGGGAACCAGATCAGGAAGGGTAGGATAACCGCGTCTGGCAACATAGACTAACGATACCCGTGTATCGGTCATCTTGCCCATCCCATCCACAATCACTTGAAATACGCATGTTGGACAGCAATCCAATCCCATCTCCGGAACTTTTAACCGTCACCGAAATTTTAGAGCAGAAAAGCGATGTGTTGGTCGCCGGTCTGACGGAAGAGGGTAGCCTTTCGTCAACATTGGACATGATGGATAACTTGACGGGGGGCTGGGTCAAGCGTCTGGTGGACGAAGGCGAAATACGGGGGAAATCAGGTGAGTTGACTCTGCTCGCCTCTCCGGCCGATACAGGGCCCCGCATGCTTCTCATTGTCGGACTGGGTTCAGGTGAACTCGACAGAGATTTGGCGTTTGAGTCGGGGGCCATGCTGGTTCGGCGGTTGGGTGATCGGCAACGCGAAACCGTTGCCGTTGCATTGGGTGAGTCTTTCCCCCGAACCACCCATGACGCACTGGTCGCCGGTGCCCTCTCGGGATGTGAGCAACAGGCGATTTATCAGTCCGAGCCAGCACAACGTGTTCCGGAGAAAATTCTTTTTTACGGGGTCTCCCAAGAAAGCCTTCAGCGGGGTTCTGCGATTGGTGAGTCCATTAACCAAACGCGACGGCTGGTGAATGAACCACCCGCGGTTGTTTTCCCGGAAAGTTTTGCCGAAAAAGCCAGTTCTCTGTTTGAGGGAAGCTCTGTCATCGTCGAGGTTTGGGATGAGCAGCGATTGATTGCCGAGGGCTGCAGGGCCATTCTTGCAGTTGGAGCAGGATCATCCAAATCGCCCCGACTATTGATCCTGAGATATAACGGGGGCGGATCGGAAAAGCCACTGGCTCTGGTAGGAAAGGGTGTGACTTTTGATAGTGGCGGGCTATCGCTTAAGCCAAGTGCTGGAATGCTTGACATGAAATGTGATATGGCTGGTGCGGCTACTGTGGTTGGAGCGATGCATGGAATTGCCAAACTGGGGTTGAAACGCAATGTCATCGGATTTTGTGGACTTGCGGAAAATATGGTCAGCGGTGACAGCTACAAATTGGGCGATGTGATCGAGACCCGCAGTGGAAAGACGATTGAGATTCACAACACTGATGCCGAGGGGCGTGTGGTGCTTGCCGATACGCTTGATGTAGCAATCCAACATGAGCCACGAGCGATGGTTGACCTTGCCACACTCACGGGCGCCTGCATGGTGGCTTTGGGAACAGATATTGCAGGTTTGATGGCAAATGACCAAGGAGTTTGCGACGAAATTCAAGCCGCTGCTGAAATAGAGGGGGAACCTGTCTGGCAATTGCCAATGTTCGATCTTTTTGACGAAAAGGTCAAAAGTAAAGTGGCAGATATTAAGAATGTTGGTGAGGGCCGTTGGGGTGGCGCAATCACGGCCGCCAAGTTCCTCGAAAACTTTGTGGGGGATGTGCCTTGGGTTCACATCGATATCGCAGGTCCCGCATTCGCCGATGGAGCAAAGCCATCAAGGGATGCCGGTGCCACTGGCGTGATGGTGCGAAGCTTGATCCGCTGGGTTGAGAACAGCGATATTTAACAGCGATATCTGGTGAAAAGCAGCAGTAAGCCGTCAGGTACTTCGTTGCGAGCAACGAAGTTTCCTTACTTTGTTCCTGGCCAGAATTTTTTCCATTTGCTTTTGCCAGTTTTCACTGCTGCATTTCCGTCTTCTCCGCTTCGATGACTTGCTCCCTCAAGTTTTGAGGCCAGTTCACGAATTGCGTGAGTGATGCCTGCTCGCGGTGCTTGCACGATCAGCGGTACGCCATTGTTGCGGATCTCAACCATGGTTCGATAGTCATTGGGAAGCAACGCGAATATTTCTCGCCCCAAAGTCTCTTTGGCTTTCTTCAAACTGATTTGGCCTGAGTCCAGACCCACGCGATTGACGACGATTTCAACCTTGTCCTTGAGGTCGTCCATTTCCTCAAAGCTCATCATCAGCCGGACGACGTTGCGTAAGCAGGAAAGGTCCAGTTGCGTCACCAACACGACTTTGGATGCACTCTCGACCGCAGCCATGTCGATCGGACTGTAAGTCTTCGAAAGATCGATAATCAAGTGCGTGAAGGATGCTTTCAGCAGCCCGATGACTTTGCGGATGTTGTCAGCCGTGATCGCATTGGTGTCGTGCAGTTCTACCGGTCTGGGAAGCAGATACAGCCCACTGCTGTGTTTGGTGAGTGATCGCTTCAGCAATTGTATGTCGAGACGGGATACGTTTTGAACAACATCAGCCAGCGGATAATCAGGGATTGAGTCCAGAAAGACATCGACGTCACCCAGTGCCAAATCAAGATCCAACAAGGCAACGCTGTTCAATGTGTTCTCTGCGAGCACGCAACCGAGATTGACGGCCGTGCTTGTGGTTCCCACTCCCCCTGTTGCGCCAGCAATGGCGATCACTTTGCTGCTACGAGCTCCACCTTCCATCCCGCCAAACTTCTGGTGGCTGACACGCTCAAGTGCTCCGGACAAGTCGTCATCCGATATTGGAAGCGTCAGGAATTCTCTCGCTCCAGCACGAATCGTTTTCAGAATCAGTTGTCGGTCGGTATCACGACTTGCCGCAAGGATTGCGGTTCCCGGGATTTCCGTTGTCAGTCTCTCGATCAATTCAATCGCTTGATCGGGATTGCTGTCCAGTGCTACAACACCGACATCCGGATTCGTCTGCTCCAGCACATCTGGAAAGAACTCGTATCGTGAACAGTCTGCCTCCAACTACACCGTATCCAATCCCAAAAGCATTGCCTTGAGGGTTTCGCGTGTGGCGTCGTTTGGATCGACGAGGGCGATTCGTAATACGTTACTCATGAGATTGCTTGCTCATTGTATGTCTGACGACTTGCAGCGCGAGCGATTGTAAATATCTTTCTTGTTTTTCTCTCATTACTTCACTGGTGGAGCCGTGATGGAGACTCCTTCGCCTACAATGACTGGTGCCTCGCTGGGGACGATTGCTCCCGGCGGAATCGATTCTTCGTGCCTGAACTGTCCTGGCAGGACTTCCGGCATCACGCTGTAACCATCGCCTCCTAGATTGCAGTTGTCACCACCCAGCAAATTGGGAACTTCGATGTGACCGCGAAGGTACAAATCGGTGTCGCTTGGTGACATTGAATTGAGGCCTGGTCCGCCTCGATGTACTTGGTGTGGATCCAGTGCTTCGACTAGTTCCGGCGTGACTGTGATCAGCAATTCGATATCATTTCTAGCTTCGCTTACCCGTCGAAAAGCCGCACCGATGTAAGGCAACTCGCCAAAGAAAGGTGTTGCTCGCGAAACCGCCTCGGTGCGGCTTTGCAGCAGACCGGCGATCGCGAATGTTTGCCCTGCCTGCAACTCCACAGCAGTTTCAACGTAGCGAGAGCTGAAAGCTGGCACATCAATCCCTTCGGCGCTGATCGAGCGTGACGGGTCAGGTTCGGTAACCTCGGGGCGGACTTCCAACCGAATCCGACCGGGGCCAACGACAAAGGGAAGGAAATCGACAGCGGTCCCGAATTCCTCGTAGTTCACCGTCACCGAATTGTTGGCGGGAACAATGTAGGGAACACGTCCACCCACATTGAACCTTGCTGGGCGACCGTGAGTCGCCACGACTGTCGGCTCGGCAAGGAACTTAATCAGATCCTGTTTTCGCAAGGCTGTTATCAGGGCCTGGAATTCACCGGCACTGGCAAATAGCTTGTTCGTTGCGGTTAGACTTGCTCCCGCTGTGGGGATGGCGGTGCCTCCGCTTGTAGCAGCACGGATCAAACCACCCGGTGCAGAATAAAAGAATGAGCCGGTGGACACGCTGCCCCAGTCGATACCAAGATCTCGCAGCTTGGTGCGGGACACTTCCATGATCTTGGTGTGCAGCAGAACGGTCTGGACTCCGACAACACGAATGTTATTCACGACCGTCGTGTAGAACTGTTCGGTAATGGCGACGGCTCGGTCGACATCATCTACGCTGGTTACCGTTCCGGAAATGATCGCGCTATCCTCAATCGGAATGACTTTCAGAGTTGCCAATGGAAGTTGGCTTTCCAGAATTCCTTCGACCTGCCTCGCGTCGGCCATCACAATGACGTCGACGGTGTAAAGCCGGTCATTGGTATCCCATAGATTCAATTGCGTCGTGCCAGGTGTCTTCGCAAAGATCTGGATCTGATTTTGAGAGACTGGCGTCGCCCCGACGACCAATTCATTGTAAACCTGAAACTTTGGAATCCGTTCTTCCAGAGTCAGGATGCGGCTACTTTTCACAATCATCTCAACCCGCTCAGAGGGTTGAGAGATGTTGTGGGCAACGGCTGACCCCGTCGAGGTCAAAACACCCGGTGCGGTCTGGGCGTGTGTCGGCCGAGGGCAGGCGACGGAGATCGTCGTGGCAATCAATAATGCGGCCGAGAGCCGTGCCATCAATCGGTTCGTTTCCATCGCTGGGTCATCCTTGCTGGACCGAATTCGAATCCATTCGAATTCTGCCCTACCAAGTGAGGAAGTTCTCACAGCAGTAGTGACAGAGGTCAGTGCGTGTAACGGTTGTAAATGAAAGGTTGTTGCCTAGATCAGCTATCAATTGATGCGCTGACCAAAATTGTCTTTGTAGGAAAAAATTTCCAGGACGGAATCGTTCGCGTCAATTTCACTCGTTCGAGGGTGGCTGAAAGAACGGACTACCTTCGCCATTCAGTCTTTGATAATCGTCGTCTTGTTGAACCTGTACAGGAAGCGTGCCAGTCATTGGTTTTTGAGGCTCTGTATCCGCGGCCCCGACTTCCCCAATCAGTACGGGTAATTTTCCTGCTACAATCCAGTACTCAAGCATTCGTCCTTCAACGAGCTTGAACATGGTGAAGCCTTCAACTTTCTTACTCGCGGCGACCACTGGTTCAGCAGCGACTTCCGTTGCCAATTCCTGTCGATCCGCCTCTTTTTCCTCTAGTCGCAGTCTTTCTTCTTCCTCTTCCAGTTCCGTTCGATGTTTCTCGATCATTGCAAGAAAATCGGCAGCCGCTTCGTTCGAACCATCCTCGAGGGTGTGGTCCTGATCGCTAGCCTTATGCAGTTCAAGTTCCGCCAGTTCTTTGGCGTAAGACCACGCATCCTTGTCTTTTTCGGGAATCAAAAGTTGGAGAAACCTGGCAGGCTTTCCACGATCCTCGTCAGTGCGTCGTGATGTGTCTCCGTCAATCGAGAAGACACGGATTCCCATGAAGACCGTATGTGATTCGCTTCGGGGAATGAAATCACCTTCCTCGAAGAAGCCGACTACGTCTACTCGGTCACCTGGTTGAAGCGAAGTGGAAATGCCAAGTTCACTGGCGTCCATATCGACAGCCTTCCAGCCGTTAGGCACGCTCGTCCAGTTTTCGTCCATGAGCTTGGCTGGCATGATCGGTTCACCGTCAAACAATCGTTGTTTGGCGTATTTACCTTCTACTTCCGCCAAGCGATTACTGGCGCCTTCGGGCACCCGGTCTTCTGGCCAACGCTCCAAGGCGATTTTTTCTGCTGTGATCTTTTCACCTACATCGATTGTCGCTGATGTTACGAAAATCTCGACCGTGCTGGCCGTATTCTGGTTGCCCTGAGCTTTCAACCATTCGCTAGCCAGAACGGCTGCAACAGTACCGCAAACGCAGGCAAGCAGAAGATAGATCGATTTATTACGCATGGCACTAAGTCGTTTGAAACGAGTTACCCGTCGGGTTTTGTGGTGAGTTCACCCCGTGCCGAGGCACAGCGTGATCTGCCGTAAAAGTCTTATTCGGTGCAAAACATTGGATCGCTGTAACCCGCATGACCGTTGAGCTATCATCAATACGATCGGCGACCCCAACGCAATCCGTTGGACCCGCCCAATCGTTAGAAGTTGACAAGGAACTCACCCGGCTACCGCCTCTCAAACGAGCATGCCTGCGATCGCGAAGTAAGCAATCGACCCGATTGCCTATGGAATTCCGTAGGGCAGCAGGTACATGGATGGCTTTCTTTCTCTGGCGATTTCGGAAAGCTTTTGGGACTTCGAACCGTTTTCCACTCCTGCAGAATCTGGTGTCCCATCGCAAGGTGCTTCTGCCATTGTCCACTTCTAAGGATCATGAACACGGCCATGGTTCCCCCCACAATGGCGGTTGCGGCAAATGCGTAGAGGGTCACTATGATACCAAGCTAGGCTCCGACTCCAGCAAGCAGTTTCACGTCACCGGCACCCATGCCACCTACGTTACGGAGGACCAGTAGCAGCATCATGCCGACAAACGTGCCAAGCAAACTCCATCCCAGGCCGATCATGCCGTCTTGCATGGTCCAGTGGAGCCAGCCGCAGGCGATGAAGGGAAAAGTCAGCCAATTCGGTACTTTTCAAATTGCGCCATCGATGATTGCGGCAACAATCAGGACGACGGTTACCAACCAGACGGTCCAGTTTTCGGCTATTCCTTGAAGTAGCGTTTCCATAGTCAGTATCCCCGTGGTTTGTTAGCGAGCGGTGGGTGGCGAAAGAAGCTTGGGGTGCCTCATTTCGTCATGTATGTGGTTCGACGACCGTCAGCGAGGCCCTATCAGCCAACTGAACATTGCGAACAAAAGCGTCACCAAGCAACAGGACAGTTGCCAAGTGTAAGCGGCTGCGTCGGCAGGCAGGAGTGGATAGTTCATGGGAGGATCCCGCAGTGGGCAGGAGGTGGTGCGATGGAGATCGGACCGGGCTGGGCTGACGATAGCCTGACAGCGAGCTGAGCTCACCAGCGATGTTCGCTTTTGAATTCCGTCAGTGAGCTTGCTCATGCAAGTATCGCGTTACTTGGTTGCCACCCTAATCGGTTGTGATTCGTGTGGGCTGCTGGAGATACCGGATCAGGTTCCGTATTTCATTGCTGGAAAGCGTGTCCAAAAGTCCATCTGGCATCGGAGATTTCTCCGTCACCTTTTGGCTTTGTATCTTCTCCTTATCGAAGCTGAGCTTTTCCGTTGCAGTTTGGATCGAGATCGTGCGATCTGTTTCGTTGGTCACTAAGCCGTTGAAGATGCGATCGTCAGTGGTAAGCAGAATGGTCATGCGATAGTCCTTGGCAACGATCGCACTGGGATCGACCACGTTATGGAGTAGGTAGTCAATGTCGTTGCGATTTGCCCCTGTCAGGTCCGGACCTATATGTTCGCCTTCACCAAATAAACGATGACAATTCTGACATAGTTTTTTGAATAATCGGCGGCCATTTCCGAGATGTGCTTCTGCAGGCGGAGAATTTTGAAGTGATCTTTTTAGTCGGTCAATCTTGATTTGTATCGCATCCGGAGTCGTTCGAACCTCTCCCCAAACGCGTCCAATGAGCTGAGTAAGTTGAGGATCGCCGAAGCCTTTGATCTGCCTCACCTGAAACGCGGATAGGTCATTGGCTGGTATTTTTCCCTGTTCAATTGCGTGCAGCATTGCTCGCGCAAATGACTTTCGCGAGACAAGCATTGACATGACTTGCGGGCGTACTGGGCTGCGAAAGTTGCGATATCGATCAACAAGACTCTGGCCAATTTCTGGTTCATCAAATTGAGATAATCCTCGGGCTGCTAATAGATTGACATGTTGGTCAGAGAGGAGTTCCTCGCAGATTTTTCGTATGCCGGTTGCATTACTTTGGATCAATGTCTGCAACGCTGCTGAACGCACCGCGGGTTCCCACTGCCCTTTTCCTCGTGCAATGGTTTTCAGCTCTTCAATGGCGCGACCATCGCCAAACACCACACCTAGCTCACGCACCAAATTTTCGGTTGCAGGTGACTGTTGTCTCATAATCAAATCCCATGATTTTGGGCGTGGGGCATTGATTCTACCTTTCAAACCAAGATTGGCTCCTGTCAATACCGTACGTAGATAAGTGCCCTTTTGCTTTGCCGCATGTGTCAACAGTTCGTCAAGTGCTCGTGGAAACGCATCCACTTCTTCTGCCAGACAGCGTGAAATGAGCTCCAAGGTTTTTGGGAGTCTGCAATCTTTGGCAACGTCGACCAAGGCAGCAGGATTTTGATTGGCAACGGGAATTAGTCCGTACCAAATCATGAGTGGCAAGTTGTGGTCTGCTCTGTCTTCCTCGCGAGTAAGAAGTACCTTGGCAAGCACGGGGCGGAAGTCGATCGGCAGTCGTTGCAATACGGACGCAAGGCTTAAACGAACTAGGGCTGAACTATCCTCTTTCGCCATCGTAAGCAAATGCGGCATCAGTTCGTGAGCCTGTTCGTTTACTAGAATGTGATCAGAGGCGCTGGTAGGTGATGCTCCCATGGCGTCATCAAGCGGCCAGTCATCTGTCAGGAGGCGAATGGACCAACTTCTGAGTGATTCATGATTGGCCTTGGAAAGCTTGCGTAATAAGGTTTGGTCAGCACCGCCTAGGCCATGCAGTGTCAATAAAGCCTGGGTTCTGGTGGTGGGATTGCTTTCACTCTGTTCAAGCAGACTTATCAATCCTGGGTAACTGGATGTGATGTCGCTTGTCATGGCACGCCTCGCCAATTCCAGTCTGGCTTGACGTATGTACCAGTCATTGCGTGCAGCGTGGACATTGACCAATTCAGGTAGGGACCACGTCGTAAGATCGGTCGATTTGGAGGTGACAGGATTAATGGCGTTACGGACTTTGAAAATACGTCCACTTGTCCGGTGCACTCCAGTGTGTTCATGGCACTCGCCGGCATCACTCCAATCCAACACAAAAACAGCGCCATCCGGGCCAGACCCCAATTCCATACCACGGAACCAAGGGTCTTTTGCGAGAAGCAGATCCTGGCCATGAGATGCTACATACCCTGAACCATCACGACGAAGAATTTCCTGATTCATTCGTCGGCCGTGAAAGTTCAGAGTGAAAAGGCGATCCCGATAAATCTCAGGCCAGTTGTCTGCCTGGTAAACCATCGTACCGGAGTGTGCATGGCCGCCGCCGTAGGAGTTGGCTGTGCCGTTTCGCGATTGGGTCCAGCTTTGTCCAGTGTCAAAGTGCCAGTGATCAGCATGAAAGTCAATCAGTTCGTAAGTCCGACGATTTGGATCCAGCACGAATGGTCGTGTGAAATGCGCACCGGGAATTAGATGCCACAGATGGCCGTTCACAGTGTTCACGAAAAAGGCTTCACCGAGTGAATTCCAGTCGTGCCCCCATGGGTTGGTTGTTCCGGTTGTGAGTACTTCCACTCGTTTTGTTTTTGGATGGTAACGCCAGATTCCACCCTCCAATGCAAGTCGCTCACCCTCAGGTGTACCAGGCACTCCGATTTTCGCAGGACAGGATCCACCGCATCTTCCATACAGCCAACCGTCTGGCCCGAATTGCAATCCATTGGCGAAGTTGTGGTAGTTCTGTTGTGCAACAGTGAAACCGTCAAGAACAATCTCGCCAGCACTATCCGGCACATCATCGTGATTGAGGTCAGGAATGAAAATCAAGTTGGGCGGGCACATCAGCCACACCCCATTCAAGCCGACTTCGATTCCCGTCAACATTTGGACATCGTCAGTAAACACAGTGCGTGTTTTGAATCGATCTTCGGTTGTGTTGTCGAAAATGACAACTCGGTCCCGCAAGTCGAGTTGAAAACGTTGTTGCCGCTCTGCGTAAGTGTAGTTCTCGGCAACCCACAAACGACCCTTGGCATCCCATGACATGGCGATGGGGTTCTGGACATCGGGCTCAGATGCAAAGGCTTTTGCGATGAGTCCCTTGGGCAGTCGCATGCTCGCCGCAGCGGCTTCTGCAGGCATCAGCGTTTCATCTGATATTGGCTCGCTGTTAAATAATTTCGGAAATTCAGCTGTGGCACTGTTTACATGCAGCAGGATCAGGATCCAGAGAAACGAACGCATCACCAAACTTTCTGTTGAGCAAGTAGTGTCTGTAAAGCAAGAATTACTTTTCAAGCCAGCAGTGGTAGCGGTTGTCAAGCAATGAGTGGTTGTACAACCCTGCCATGCACATCGGTAAGTCGGAAATCCCGACCTTGGAACTTGTGTATCAACCGCTCATGATCGATTCCCAGCAGATGCAATACCGTCGCGTGCAGGTCGTGAACGCTGACCCCGTCTTCTGCAACGTTGACGCTGTAGTCGTCGGTGCTGCCGTGGTTGACCCCACCCCGAGTTCCACCTCCTGCCATCCACATGCTAAAGCAACTCGGATGATGGTCCCTGCCATAGGATTTTTCCGTCAGCTTTCCCTGTGAATAGATGGTTCTGCCAAATTCACCCCCCCAAATGATAAGCGTATCATCCAGCATGCCTCGTTGTTTGAGGTCACGCAGTAGTGCTGCGGTGGGTTGGTCTGTATCCTTGCACTGTTTACCAATCTGGGTAGGTAGATTGTTGTGCTGGTCCCATCCTTGATGAAATAATTGGATGAATCTAACGCCTCGCTCCGCGAGTCGTCTGGCGATCAAGCAGTTGTAGGCATAGCGACCCGGTTTCGTCACCTCGCTTCCATAAAGATCCATGACGTGTTTGGGTTCATTTGAAAAGTCCAGCAGATCAGGGACGGACATCTGCATGCGATACGCCAATTCGTACTGCGCGATTCGTGTTTCAATTTCAGGGTCTTTCACCTCGCCAAATTTGATCTGGTTCAGTTCCTTCAGTGAATTGAGCATCACGCGGCGTTGATCACGTGAGATGCCAGCTGGGTCAGAAATATCAAGAACCGGATCACCTTGATTTCGAAACTTCACACCCTGATGTTTTGAGGGCAAGAAGCCGCTGCCCCATAGGCGGTCGTAGAGAGGTTGGCCAGTCTTTCCGGTACCTCTGCTGCTCAGGGCTACAAATGCCGGCAGATTATCGTTGTTGCTGCCCAAACCATAGCCAACCCACGAACCAATACTTGGGCGGCCTGGAATCTGGGACCCTGTCTGCTGGAAGGTGATGGCAGGGTCATGGTTGATTGCATCGGTGTGCATTGAACGAATGATGCACAAGTCGTCCGCCATGCTTCCAATATGTGGCAAAGCCTCGCTGATCCACGAGCCGGCTTGTCCGCAACGTTTAAAATTGAAGGTGCTGGGCGCGACAGGGAAACTGGCCTGTGCTGAGCTCATGGTCGTTTTACGCTCGTCCGGATAGATACTCCGTGGCACCTCCTCTCCAAACCGTTTTTTAAGTTCCGGTTTGTAATCGTAAAGGTCCATTTGGGCAGGACCACCTGACTGGAAAAGATAAATCACGCGTTTCGCGCGGGGCATGAAATGCGGCAGCGCGGGCAGGCCACGGTGCACCGTGGGGTTCTTTTCCTGTGCATGGTTCTCGCGGTTCAACAACGATGTCAGTGCAAGTGAGCCCAATAGCATCGAGCGACGTGAGTACAGGTTCTGGTTCATGGTTGAGGTTCCTATTCCTTGCTGATGGTCTCATCAAGGTTTAGCAATATGTTGGCAATCATGGTCATGGCCGCATGCTCAACCACGGGGATTGTCTGATCACGCTGCTTTTCACCGACGGCCAACAAGAGTTTGGCTTCGGCGGGATTTTTACTGTAATGTGAGAGAAACGTCTTGTGGGTTTTACTCATGATCTTCAACTCGGCGGACGCAGCGTCACGCCCAACGGTTAGTCGGTATCCGGCTTGAATTGCTTGCTTTGAATCGCCCTTGCCCGATATCCACATTCGTTCTGCCAGACAACGAGCAGCTTCGATGAACAGTTTGTTGTTCATCAGGGTAAGAGCTTGCAGTGGTGTGTTGGTGGTTTCTGTTCTTACCACGCATATTTCCCGTGCGGCAGCATTGAAATTCATCATGGTCGGTGGTGGTATCGTTCGACGCCAATAAGTGTAAAGACTGCGACGATACAGGTTGCTACCGTTGTCCTGCTTGTAGTTATTATTGGAAATCGATTTCCAAACCTTAGGTGGCATGTAGGGTTTGGTGGACGGACCCCCTATCTTTTCAACCAGCAGACCGCTCACGGCGAGTGCTTGATCCCGCAGTGTGAAGGCAGGCAATCGGCTTCGGGGACCGCGGGCGTGAAGTTGATTTTCCGGATCACGATCACGTAGCCCATCCCGAAACTGTGATGATTGTTGATAGGTTTGACTCAGGAGGATCTGCTTCTGAATCGCTCGGATATTCCAATCATTGCGGATGAGTTCTAACGCTAGCCAGTCAAGCAGTTCGGGGTGGGAAGGTGGCGAACCTTGAGATCCAAAGTTTTCGCTGGTTTTAACCAGGCCTGAGGAAAAAAACTGCTGCCAAATCCGATTGACTGCAACACGCGCGGTCAGCGGGTGCGATGGGGCGAATAGCCATCTTGCCAATTCAAGGCGATTTGTGGGTGGGGCTTCATCCGCATTCGATAACGAATCGGGAACGCCTGCCTGTACCGGTGATGATCGATCGGGCATGTTGTACTGCCCTCTTTGGAGAATAAAGGTTTCCCGCGGGTGATCAAGTTCGTGCATGATCATCAACGTGGATGGTGATCCTGCCTGCGGACGTTTCAGACCATTGCCCTGATCTGCCCTGGCGTTGCGGAGTTTGACTGGCTCTGGATGAATGAGCTGATCTTCCTGTGGACCTAAATTAGGCCAACTCTTGGGGACCTCAATGAAAGGTGGACTGTTGCCATTATTGGGCCCGACTCCCCATTCAGCCACGTTGTTGAAGTAGGCAAATAATTCGTAGTACTCACGCTGCGAGATCGGATCATATTTATGATCATGGCACCGCGCACACCCGATCGTTAACCCCAGGAAAATGGTCCCGAAGGTATCAACACGATCGACTACGTTTTCAGTTCTCCACTCCTCGGGAATCGAACCGTCCTCGGAATTGATTCGGTGATTACGACCAAAGCCCGTTGCAATTTGTTGACGCAGTGTTGCGTTCGGTAGCATGTCTCCAGCGATCTGCTCAATCGCGAATTGGTCGTATGGTTTGTTTTCATTGAATGCATCAATGACCCAATCTCGCCAGACGTGCTGATATCGATACCGGTCATTCTGATAACCATCCGTATCTGCATATCTCGATGCCTCCAGCCATCGGATCGCCATGTGTTCGCCATAGCGGGGTGAGTGCATCAGACGCTCAATCAGCATCTCAAGGGGCGCCTCACTCGTGTCACCGAGAAACTCATTCATTTCCTGTGGGCTCAATGGCACGCCTGTCAGGTCAAGCGAGATTCTGCGTGCCAGTGTTTCGCGGTTGGCTGATGGCGACGGCGTGAGGTTCTCGGCTCGTAACCTTGCCAAAATGAATTGATCGATTGGACCGTTTGACCATGTATCATTTGCGACCTGGGGAGGTGGTGTGTTACTCGGTGGAGTAAAGGACCAGTGAGTTTCAAAAGATCCTCCCTCTTGAATCCATTTTTTCAGAATCTCTTTTTGCGCCGGGGTAATCTGCTTCAGTGATTCCGGAGGTGGCATCAGTTCGTCAGGATCATTGGACAGGACACGACGGATCAGTTCGCTAGATTCCGGATCGTCTGTATCCATGACTGTCATGGCAGACTCCGCCAGATCAAGTCGCAAGTCGGCCTGTCGGGTTGCGGTATCAGGACCGTGACAATGAAAACAGTTTTCGGAAAGGATTGGCCGCACATCACGATTGAAATCGAGGTTGTCGGCATGGCTAACCGCCGCGATTGGAATAAACAATAGCAGCAGGCAGGCTGTGACGCGGATCATGCAAAGCACAGGGATAAGGAGCACAGGGAAAGGAACGCAGGGTAACAGCTGAGTCACTGGCGGGGCGGGAGGGAACACACATGCCCGTTGTAGGGCGGGATTCCTTGTCCACAGAGTCTAACCAATTTCACAGATTCCTGCATAAACACGTGCAGCTTGAATCAATGGGGCATTGACGCCAGACCAAAACGGAAACGCACTGGAAGGCTCATCGATTCATGTGCAATCTCCATTACACAAGGGGAACCCTGTCTCATTGGCCGCAGTATCGCCCAAGTAATGCGGCGAGCCCCGCAGCAAGGTTGGCTAGGGCTTGGCAAGCCATTGAAAAACCGACGGACTGATCTTTCCCACATGTTTCGTCAGCATGGCTGATTTGCCGGTGGATTGGTAGGCTTTCGCGACCGATGGTGGCATGGATTTCTCGCCCATGATGGTCAACGAATTCGGGGCTCTTAACGCGAGTAACATGGGCAAGTCACCATATTTCACCGCACCCGGAACAAAGTTCATATCTTGGTATCGATCGACTTGCTCGAAACGAAAGGCATTTGTGTCGATTGCTGCACGGGCGATTGCCGGCCCTGCGATGGCTGCGGCTGGGGCTGCCCAAGTGGATGAGCCATCCGTTGAAAGTAAGTTGATTGATTCTGTTTCAAGGGTTTTGGCGAATGCTACCGTTGCAAGAAGGTCAGCACATCGTTCCGCGACCAGTGTGCGGTTGTACCCGAACGTGAACGCTGAATAAGCTCTCTTGTCATCGACAGTGCGTTGCAGAGCTTCACTGCTTGGATCAACTTCGGCTTGCAATTCACCTTGATCAAGCAAGTCGGGTAGTACCACAAATACATTTTGATCGATCAATTGTTTTAGTTGGGTATCTGGTGCGCCGTTCTTGGAAAGCATCGCTACCTTGCCGGCATTTGTGGTCCAGATGACAGTTGTCTTCGGCTTGCTACCAGCTTTGCTCAGAACTAACAGCGGGATTTCTGACTGTCGTGTCTCATCACGGACTAGCACCTTTCGAATCAGGATACCGTCATCGGTTTGTTGCCCTCGGTCATCAATAGTGATTTCGTCAGGAATGCTCTGGTCAAACACCACTTGCCAAGCACCTGCGTAAGTGCGGTTGAATTCCTGCCTGTCTTTTTCATTGTCAGTACTCAGCTTTGCCAATTTTCTGTTGGCTTGATCGTTGAACCACTTGCAAATTGATTTCTCATGCTCGATCCCAACATTGGTGGGTGCCGGGTGTTTTCCACCCCAGATCGTCGTCTCTGCGGTGGTTAGAGGTTCGTAGTCCTGTTCAATCACAGGATCATCGAGTCCGAGTTTCAGGTGGCGATTCATCCACTGATACATGGTGGCACGCGTGACGTAGTTGTAATTGTGCTTGAAGTGCAGCATGGGCCGACAGTAGACATCTGCTTCATTTCCAATCATCGCGTAGAGCCACGATAGTTGTGGGTATCCATCTTTCATCATGTCCCGTGTCCAGTCGTCCGCAGCGGTCATTGCTTGTGGTCGAGGTGCAAACAGGGCAGCGAGTTCTACATTCCCGGTATCGATACGAAGTAGGTTGCAGTTTTCACA
Organism: Rubripirellula sp.; assembly: GCA_051010795.1. Lineage (GTDB taxonomy): Bacteria > Planctomycetota > Planctomycetia > Pirellulales > Pirellulaceae > Rubripirellula. The sequence continues at coordinate 12,572 of JBPCVE010000299.1, read as the reverse complement.
GTAACATCCACCTTGCATGGACGTTGAGACCATTCCATTTGGAAAAGAGACTTTGATTCGATCGTCGATCGCACCTAACAAAATGGATTGTGTGCCGCCTCCACTGCCACCGGTGACTGCAAGACGCTCTGGATCCACATCAGGAAGAGCTGCAAGGAAATCAAGTGCTCGAATCGCATTCCATGTTTGTAGGCCCATGATGGATTGCAGCCGAAGATCTGCTTGGGGGCTGTAGAAGACCCACTCGTCTGCAGATGCGTTCCGTTCCTCCGGTCGGACCTTGGCATGTCGATGTGCGACTTCCCGCGAGATCTGTTGAGAATCGGCGTACCCCAACATGTCAAAGATGAAGCAAACACATCCCATCCGCGCCAGTTGTGCACATCTTGCAAGTTTCGGTCGCTTGCCGGATTTAGCGAAGTGCTCCGCCCCTTGGGCAATTTGTTTTTCGACTTCGGCGTCGCTGTACTCTTGCATGCGACCGCCATGCCCATGAGGGGATAATACTGCTGGATGCGGATTTTCAACTGGACCATCCGGCCGGAATAGCAAGCCAGTCACGTAGTGTCCAGGAAGGCTTTGGAAATAGACTTTTTCAACCGTAAAGCCTTTGCGTTGTGTTTTGTCAAACACGACTGCTTCCAGAGGAGACTTGTCGGGCATGGGCCACAGTCCTGTTGCGACCAGGACTCGCCTACGGAGTTGTTCAGCGCGATCGTACCACTCCGCGGGATTTCCCGGAACGTGGAATGGGAAATGCCCATTCAATGTTTTTTTCGGGCCCAGACGAACATCATCGGCGACGGTATTCGCAGGAAGTACGGTTGGCCGTTGAGCCAAAGAAATTCCTGAGGCGATGGTCAGAGCGACAAAGATAGAGAGCGTGAAACGCACTGTGAACCTCTTGCAGAGATCGAATGAGTGGAAAGAAACATCCCGGCTGGGCAATCAGGACTCGCATTTGCCGGCAAGAAAGCCAACAATGCTTGCCACGTTTGTCCACGTCCGTCAGTCCAGTGATACAGATACAACTATGCGTACAATCTTAACCGCCAATCCGGGTGAAATGGGAACCTGGGTTGCAAAGCATGCCGCTTCGGACCTCCGCCAGGCGATTTCCGACAAGGGAAGTGCCAATCTTGTCGTCGCAACGGGAGCATCACAATTTGAGGTTCTGAAGCAACTGGTTGCAGCACCCGACATCGACTGGTCAAAAGTGACAGGATTTCATCTCGATGAATACGTTGGACTTTCAAGTGAACATGGTGCTTCTTTTTGTGGATATTTAAAAGAGCGGTTCGTCGACCAAGTCGATTTGGCCCAGTTTCATTACCTGCGGGGTGACGCAGACCCACAGGTGGTCATTCGTGAAATTGGTGAGTTGGTGAAGACACGCCAGATCGACCTGGCATTGGTAGGGATAGGTGAGAATGGCCACCTAGCGTTCAATGATCCACCCGCTGATTTCGAAACGGAAGAGCCGTACCTGATGGTCGAGCTTGACGAGCCGTGTCGCATGCAGCAAGTAGGTGAAGGTTGGTTCGAATCATTGGATGTCGTGCCAACACATGCAATTAGCATGTCAGTTCAACAGATTCTGAAAGCAGCGAAAATTTATTGCAGTGTTCCCGATGAACGTAAGGCAGAGGCTGTGCGGGCAACGCTCGAGGACGAGATCACCCCGGCAATTCCTGCCAGTATTCTTCGCAAGCACGCCAATGCAACCTTGGTGATCGATAAGGCAGCTGCCTTAAGGCTTGGTGATGAACTCATGAGCGGATTGGAAAGTGGCGAATGAGCGGATACATCGACTTGCAAGTGAACGGTTATGCTGGCGTTGATTTCAATTCAGATCATCTGTCGATTGATGAAGTGGTCAATGTGTGTCGCCGATTGAAAGTTGATGGTACTGATGCGATCTTGGCTACCGTGATTACAGCTCACCTTGATCTCATGCGTCAACGCATTGCCCGCTTGGTTGAGTTGATCGAATTGTCCCCAGAAATTGCGGCCTGTATTCGCGGTATACATGTTGAAGGACCATTTCTGAATCCAGCTGATGGATTTATCGGGGCTCATCCAGCGTCTGATGCGATGCCGGCTGATATCAGTGTGACTGACCAATTGCTGGAAGCAGGAAATGGATACATCAAAATGGTCACGCTGGCACCTGAAATGGACTCGGATGCCCGCGTCACTCGACATCTCTCGAATGGTGGAATAGCTGTCGCTGCTGGGCACAGCAATGCATCTTTGGATGATCTGCAGCGGTCCATTGATCAGGGGCTGAAATTGTTTACGCACTTGGGAAATGGCTGTCCTGCTTCTTTGCCCCGGCATGACAATATTGTTCAGCGTGTGCTCGCTGTCAGTGATCAGCTGAAGATTTCATTCATAGCAGATGGTCACCATGTGCCGGCATTTGCGCTCAAAAATTACTTGGGAATGATTCCCGATGAAAATATTGTTATCGTTACTGACGCTATCAGTGCCGCTGGATTAGGGCCGGGGAGATACAAGCTCTCGGGTCAGGTGGTTGAGGTTGATGATGACGGTGCCGCGTGGGCTGCATGCCGTACTCATTATGCAGGCTGTGCATCCACGTTCGAACAAATGATCGATGTGTTGAAAGGTCCTGTTGGCGCTAGCGATGAGCAAATTTGTCAATGGATGATTACGAATCCATTGCAGTTGCTTGTGGCAGACCAAGCACACGATGGGTGAGTGAAAACTAGTGGTTACTACGAAGAAAAGGTGTTTATTGTGGGTGCTGAGGGAATTACAGAGGTCATACGTCGTCGACGCACTGTTAAGCCAAAGGAGTTTTCAGATCAAACGATTTCACAGGAAATCATTGATGAGATCTTGGAAAATGCGAATTGGGCTCCAACTCATGGCTTCACAGAACCGTGGAGATTTTCTGTCTTCACGGGTGATGCTCGGCACAACCTTGCCGAGTTTCTTGCAGCCACCTACAAGGCCGTTACGACAGAAGAGACTTATCGCCAGAACAAATATGAGGGAATGAAACGCAATGCGACACTCGCTCCGGTTGTGATTGTGATTGGGATGAAGCGGCAGCCAAGCGGAAAGATTTCAGAGTTGGATGAGATCCAAGCGGTTGCTTGTGCTGTCCAAAATATGCACTTGACTGCCACTGCCCATGGAATCGGGGGCTTCTGGTCCAGTAATGCCGCAGCCACCAGCGATCAAATGCGTGACTACATTGGACTGAGTGGTGAGGATCGTGCGTTGGGTCTATTCTACTTGGGATATCCGGCAAATGATTGGCCAGCGGGAAAACGTCAGCCAATCTCCGACAAAGTCCGCTGGGTTGAGTCAAAGTCGGAACAGTAAGCGGATGCGATGCTAGCGGTGTTGAGTGTCACGGAGTCAGCCTGTAGTGAGTTTGGGGTGCTGGGTGTCGGAGCCCACACTGTAATGCCGTGAATAAGATCATTTCGTGTTGGCTGAAATTGAATGCAACTTGACGGCCTGGTCCGCAAGCTGATTGTCTGCCAACAAGTCAGTCCATTGCTGGTTCCATTCACGACGGTTGCGAATTTGCAATTCCCTGCCTCGAGCGGCCTGTATCAGCACAAGTTGCGGGGGTTCGGCCAGCCGACTGATATTCAACAAGTCGGGTGCGTCGCGATTGCGAGGTGACAAACCAGTCAGCGTCAACGAGTTGATATTCTTCATGAAGAGAGATGCAAACAGTGCCCAAGAGGCACCTTCGTTGTAGGCTTCCAGTGAAAATTGAAGATCGGGTTTCTTCAGGAAATCTTGCAAGGCGATTGTCGCCCGAAGAACATCATAGGTTTGCATTCCAGCAACTGTCTGACCGAGTTGCATGAAGCGTCGTCTTATCTGCGTTTGTTTTTTCTCTTCTGAAGACCACTCGGTGGGTCCAATACCTCGGGGTGCCACGTAGGCAATTGTTTCTGTCTTGGCGAGCGCAGCAATGGTTTCCCATTCACCTGCGTCAGGCTGCACATCAAAAGTGTGGTCAGGTACAAGTTTGGCGAGACCGGCGAGAGTGCCCGGCCATTTTGTTTTGTCCAGGACGTGCAAGGTCAAGGCACTCGGATTACTGTCGTTGGGACCGATCAGGTAGACGCGGAGGCGGTACGGTTTTTGGCTGGTGAAATCAATGACGCGTACGGTGGTGTTGGCTCTGGTGGCTTCCGCGATCAGCTTTGCATCAGTTTTTTCTCCAGTTGCTGGCCATCCGCCAAAGCACTTCTGACGTATCAGTTGGGTCGTCGTTTCATCCAGAATGCTGGCTTGTGCAATGTCTGTGGGCAGGTCATCAGTGCCCACAGTCGGGACAAATGTTTCGTGGATGGATGTGACTTTTTCGTCAGAGGGTAATACCCGAAACACTTTCAAATCTTTTTGATCAAAAAGCGGTGTCGCAGCAGAAGTGATCAGAGAATCATCATCTCGAAGGTAATGATTGAGCCATCGAAAAGCATGAACACGAAGCTCTTGAGTGTCCTTGTGAGGCCCCTCAGTGATATGCAGTCCCAGTTTATCGTCTGCATCGTAAAGCTGATAGATTTTCTTCGTTCGTGTGTACACATCAACCACGCCATCAAGTGGGAAAATGCGATCCTTATCTGTGTTGGAAATGAGTAAAGGCCGCGGCGCGACGAGTGCTGCAACCATTGGGTAGTCCCAGCGATAAGTGTTGACCATGTACATGCAATCGCAATGCCCTTCGACGCAGCCATCGACCACATGATTTTGTAAGCTGGTGATTCCGGCGACTGGGACAGCAACTTTGATGCGTTCATCAATTGCTGCGACCCACCATGAATAAGCGCCGCCGCCGCTTCGGCCGGTGACCCCGATTCGGTCGCCATCAACTTCATCGCGTGATTGCAGGTAGTCCAAAGCTCGGACACAATTCCAAGCCTCGACGCCCGCCGGTGTGTAGCCTCGATTGTTCCACCACCACATTTTTTCGCGGTAGGTCCCATGGTGGATGCCTTCAATTTCGCCGAGTTGGATCGTGTCAATCGTTAGGCAGACATAACCATTGCGTGCGAACCAAGCACCATGATGCTGATAGTGCGTTTTATTTCCAAGGCTGACTCCATCGCGTTTTACACGACCGTGGCCACACACGTAAAGAATCGCCGGGAGTGGTGTGTCCTGTTTGACCGGGCGATAAAAATTGCCGGTTACGTAAAGGCCTGGGCTAGACTGAAAATGAATACGCTCAGCGATGACGCCGTCGTTTTCGACGGAGCCAGTGATCCTTGCATTGAGTGGAGTTCGTTTTGGAAATGGACTGAGTCCCAGCATTTCCAGAAGTTGATCTTGGTACTGATCACGTCGACTTGTCCAATCCTCAAGTGAATTGATATCGGCGAAGGTCTGATTTGTAATTTCAGCCGTCTGATCTGCAAAGTAGATTTGTGCAAGTCGATCGCCATCTCCCACTGCGGGTTCTACGGCAAATCCCAAGCTGGACACCAACAGCAGAGCACCAAGGATCATGACATAACGCATCGCATCTTCCTGAAAGTGGGGGGACGGGGTGCAGGAACCAGCGCAGATCCGTTGCAGGGAGACGGCAAAACGCCTCGCTGAATTGTCACGCTGTTCTTCGCACGCTTTCACTTGGGGGCATGCCGCTGGATGCCGTGATGCGATTATAGTTCCAGAAAAAGCCGAGCTGGGTCTTCAATCACATCCTTGATGGTCTTCAGGAATCCAACTGCCTCTCGGCCATCCACAATCCGGTGATCGTAGGTCAGTGCGACGTACATCATCGGGCGTATCACGACATTTCCATCGATGGCAACCGGACGTTGCTGGATGGAGTGCAGTCCAAGAATTCCACTTTGAGGCGGGTTTACAATTGGAGTGCTCAATAGAGATCCATAGACACCGCCATTGCTGATGGTGAAGGTGCCCCCAATGAGATCCGTAGGTTGTAGCCGATTTTCACCTGCCTGTCGTGCAAAGTTGCCAATGGACTGTTCGACGTCAGCAAATGACATCCGTTCGACATTTCGCAGAACGGGCACGACAAGGCCCTTGCCGCCGCCGATTGCTACTCCAATGTCTTGGTAATGTCGATACACAACATCATCGCCTCGAATTTCCGCGTTCACGGCAGGATAGCGTCGCAGCGCCTCAACCGCTGCCTTTGCAAAGAATGACATGAAGCCAAGTTTGACACCATGTCGCTCCAGAAATTGATCTTTGTACTTTTTGCGGATCTTCATCACAGGATCCATGTCAATCTCATTGAACGTGGTGAGCAACGCAGCGGTTTGCTGGGCCTCCACGAGTCGTGCTGCGATGGTGCGGCGCAGCATGCTCAGCGGTTTTATTTCTTCACCACGCAATTCGCTGTTGTTGGTGACAAGGCTGGTCTCGCTGCGAGATGTCGGTGGTGCTGGTAGGGGTGGGCTTGATTTCTGCTTCTGAACAAATGCAAGAACGTCTTCCTTCAAGAGTCGTCCGCCGGGACCCCGAGCTGGAACCTGACTGGCTGACAAGCCGTGTTCATCCAAAAGCCGCTGTGCCGCCGGCATCACAAAACCACTGGCTTCTGAATTAGCGCTCTCAGGGGCACTGGCTCGTGAACTGGCTGCTGTTGTGGCAGAGTTCGACGCCCCGCTCGAAACGTCTGCAGGCTTTTCACCTGGTTCAATGGCCGCGATCACGTCGCCAACCTTGGCGAACTCTTCTTCCTGCTTGCTAATATTTCGGAGAAATCCCGATGTTGGTGCCGGGATCTGTACCGAGGCTTTTTCGGTTTCAATCTCGACCAGATCCTCTCCCGAGTTGACCCAGTCCCCCTCCGCTTTCAACCATTGGCCAATTTGTACTTCGCTGATGGACTCACCGACTGTGGGGACTTCGACTTGGATGGCTTCACTCACGGGGATGTCTATAAAAGTTGGAGACTGAAAGTTGGAGACTAAGACAGGTGCACTGAACACACTTCACGTATCAGAACAGGATACCGAGCTGGCACACAAAAGTCAGGATTGGGGTCGTGGTTTTGACAGGGTGAATCCCATCTTTTTGATCACAGCAGTCGTTTCCCATCATTCGGGTCGATCGTTTCCCATGAATCGGGTCTCGACCCTCCAATTATTCGGATCTGGCAATCCAGTCCGGATGGCTAGATTCTGAGGAGCGTGAGGGTTGCATCTTCCACGATGATCACAACTTCTATTGCGTGTCTAATTCGCTTAAACGGCCTACTCGATTCACGAATGTCCCGCCAGCGGTTCGATGCGTCATAAGGTAGCTGTCGGGGAAATCGGGTTCGTGACGGCTGCGTGAATGGGTTAACCCGTGGGTCTCACAGTGGCAAAATGATGGCGGAGTCTGATCGTGGTAATCCGATTCAATTGACTGCAGTCGTACTGTTGCTGGTGGGTGGTGGGTGGTACTTCCTTCACCATTATCGGATCGACGGCCTCGACGAGGTTTCTGTGTCATCCAAACGAGCGGATGAAAGTGCCGAGCAATATATCTCTTACACGGATGTTCCTTCGTTCGTGGAATCTACTGAGTCCGCGAGCCCCGCGCCGCAGTCGACGCCTAATCTGCGTACGGCTGCCGCTGATTTTTCTGTTGCTGAGCAGGCAGATTTGAACTCGTTTGCCGCCACAACCCCGACACCAAGCATTGGCGGTTTGAAAATTGCTTCATGGGCTCTGGATGGGTTTGGGCCTACCAAACTGGCCAATCCTGCAGCACGGCAGAACGTAGCTCGCGTGGTGCGGCAGTTTGATGTGATTGCTTTACAGCAAATCGCCTCCATCGAAAGAGATCTGATACCACGTTTGGTCGAGGCGATCAATCACGGTGATGGTCGCTATGATTTTGTGGTGGGACCTCCGACCGGCCCAGCTGATCGTCCTGAGCAACTCGCTTTTATTTTTGATACGGCTCGAGTCGTCGTTGATCGGCGACAGACCTACACGCTTGATGATCCCGACAAACAAATGACCTTTGACCCATTGGTGGCATGGTTCCGAGCTGCTCAGGGGCAGCCGGGGCAAGCGTGGACCTTCTCGTTTGTGAACCTTCGCATCGATCTTGCACGGGCTCCCAATGAGGTTGCTTTGCTGCCCAAGGTCATTCAGGCCATCCGGGGTGATGGCAGACGCGAAGATGATCTAGTGATTGCAGGATTGCTTCAAGCGGATGACGCTTACCTGCTTCCAACGCTAACAAGTAAGTCGGTGAAAGCAACGGTTCGGAATCGACCCACTGATATTTTTGGTCGCTATCAGACCAGCAATCTGTTACTTGATACGAACTCAACGACAGAATACATGGGCCGTGGTGGTGTCTTTGATTATCTCGGGACATTTAACCTGAATCTTGCTGAAGCAGAGACGGTGACCAGTCATCTGCCCGTGTACGGTGAGTTTTCTGCCATCGAGGGCGCGGCTTATTAAGCTGCGTGTAGATCAATGTTGCAGGCAATGCAGTGCTAGCCGTCCAATCCACTCACCCTCCGGTTGTGCTGGGCAGTTGTTCCTGAACGTCGAATCAGGCGGCGCGAAATCTTTGAGATTGAGAATCCGGTGTGAAGAAAGATCCACGTGAAACGGATCGTGACTTGGCAGGGTGCTGATACCTTAAAGGATATCGTCACGTTCAAAATCAACGTAGTCTTCACGTACGCGGATCGCTTCTTCTTTCCGTCGCAGAAAGGCATCGAGTACTCGCGGATCGAAATGTTTTCCACGGCTGTCGATTAAGATCTTCAAGCATCGTTCAATCGGAAATGCTTCTTTGTAGGGGCGTGCCGAGCTAAGTGCATCAAATACGTCAGCAACAGCGACGATTCTGCCTTCGATCGGAATCGCATTTCCCGCCAGTTCTTTTGGGTATCCCGAACCATCCCATTTTTCATGATGCGTGGCAGCAATCACTGCAGCCAATCGAAGGACAGGTGAATTAGTGGATCCCATGATCTGAAGACCCACCGAAGTGTGTGTTTTCAGACGGATGGACTCTTCATGGCCAAGCGGATTGATAATCCGTCTGCCGATGTTGCAGTGCTCTTGGATGATCTCGAATTCTTGCGGGTCGAGTTGCCCTGGTTTGTGTAGTATCGCATCTGGGATGCCGATTTTCCCGACGTCGTGAAGCTGTGCTGCTTGCTCAATGAGGTCAATTGCTGCTTGCGGAAATCCGAGTTCGGCCGCGATCATCGCTGCGTAGCGACCGACACGTGTGACGTGCCTTCCTGTGTCATCGTCACGGAATTCGCCTGCTAGCTAAACAGTAGATGGTTTGGCCAGCGTTTGACGCGGCTTTCGAGGTGGCTTTGCCACGAGGCGAATGATGGGGACTGTCTTTCGACCGCCATGGAACGTTCGCTTGCCATCAATGGTGTGGTCAAAAACAAAAACTCCGCTGCTACTACCTCGAGGCGAAACACGCAGGATCGCAGGATGACCGCATTCCAAGCAGCAGACGCGTAAACCGTGGCTATCCAGAAGTTGGTGGATCGAATCGACTAATTCACGATTTTTCTGCAAGTCGTCGAATGAGCGGCCCACCATCTTGGACAGTTGTTCCTGAATCGCCAAACGAATCGTTCGCTGCAGGCGATTGAGTTCCTGATTCAATTCGAGCAACGCCGTTTCGGCTTCGAGGGACGAGATTGGCTGAGGGGGTGACATGCCGATGTTTCGAATGTTCAGAAATAGGAGTGGGATCGGTTTGGCGAGATTCAGGAAACCAAGCCACTTGACACTGGACATGTTATACAATTTGTATAACATATCCAGTGTCAAGTCGGTTCTCGTGTGTCCGAACGCGGGCATATTTCAGAAAATTCCGATAAATCACGGGATAGATAGGGGTTTTCCCGCGTAGTTCAACGTGGCGGGAAAACCGCAAATTCATTAGTGTCCCGTTTTGTCCTATCCTTCTTCCCCTTTCGCAAGATCGCTGAACACCCATGTCGGTCAATCAACAAACCGTTGAGGACACCAAGGCCCAGATTCGAGGGCTGGTGAACGAAATTGCCCAGCTATCCAAAAGTGGGGCTACTGCGGAAGAGTTCTATCCAGAGCTGCTTTCCCGCATCATTACTGCGTTGGCCGCTGCAGGAGGAGCGATCTGGCTGCTGGACGAGGATCGGCAACTGAATCTGCAATACCAGATCAATGCGGAGCCCTCCATTTTGGAGGATGACTCCGAAGATGCGACACGTCACACCCGCCTGATTCAGCGTGTCGCAAACACGGGGCAGTCGCTTTTGGTTCCTCCCTATTCAGGCACGACTGATGGTGAGGGAGAGGGCAATCCAACAGGATTCCTGCTCTGCCTTGGCGCTTTACAGCATGACGGCCATAACGATGGACTGATCGAGATTTTTCAGCGTCCTGGAACTGCACCTGACACACAGCGAGGCTATCTACGCTTTCTTCAGCAGATGTGTGAGTTGGCCGCTGAGTGGTTGCGAAGCCAAAAGCTGCGAACCTTGGGGGATCGTCAGACCTTGTGGCAGCAGGCGGATTCATTCGCTCGTGCAACACACGAATCACTTGATTTGAAGGAAACCGCCTACATTGTTGCCAACGAAGGGCGGCGTTTGATTGGTTGTGACCGCGTGAGTGTTGCGATCAAGAAGGGTCGGAAATGCAAGGTTCAGGCAATCAGTGGCCAAGATACGATCGAGAATCGTTCCAACATCGTCACCGCTTTGAACAATTTGGCAACGCGGGTTGTCGCTGCGGGTGAGCCTTTGTGGCACGATGGAGCGACGGAGGATTTGCCGCCTCAGATTGAGGAAGCGTTGGAAGATTACGTTGACCAGTCATACGGCCGAAACATTGCTGTGTTGCCTCTCCGCGAGCCTGAGCGTCGCTTAGGTGTGGACAACGAGTCTGGAGCCGCGGGAGAAATTGACCGTGACAATGCTCATCGAGGCGAAGTCATTGGTGCCTTGATTGTTGAGCAAATTGAAAGTGATATTCCAGAGGATGTGTTCCGCGCACGTTGTGATCTGGTTTATGAGCATGGTACGCGGGCCATCGCCAATTCAAGAGCACACTCGAATCTATTCCTGATGCCTTTATGGAGAGCTTTGGGGCGGGCAACCTGGGTTCTTCGAGCCAGAACACTCCCCAAAACCATCGGGGTCGTGGGCTTGCTGCTCGCCGTGGTTCTTGGTCTGACACTCATCAAAAAAGACTTCAATTTGGAAGCAGAGGGAACGCTGGTTCCGTCTGAGAAACGCGAGATTTTTGCACCGATTGACGGTGAAGTCATTGCCGTTAATTTTGATCATGACGATCCCGTAAAGCAGAACGATGTTCTGATTGAATTGCGTAATCGGGACATCGAAATTCAAATTGCCGACATTGAGGGACAGATTCAAACCAATCTTGCGGAGCAAGCCAAGGTGCAGGGTCAGTTGAGCCGTCGCCAGCTCTTGAAACCGTCTGAATTGCGATCGCTTCAGGCCGAGAAAAATGAATTGCAAGCCAAAGATATGGTTCTGCAGCGAAAGCTGCAGCTGCAGAGAGATCGTAAAGCGGAGTTAATGATTCGATCACCCATTCAGGGTACGGTTGTATCTTGGGATGTCGAGAAAAATTTACGGTTGCGACCCATCATGACAGGGCAGGTGCTGATGGAAGTAGCCGACCTCGAGCAAAATCTGGTGCTTGAGGTCGAGTTGCCGGAGAAGCGGGAAGGACACCTCGATGAGTACATCGCTCAGCAGGGTTTGAGTGATACTGATCAGTTATCCGTGACTTACATCCTTGCAACTGATCCTGATGAACCGATGGATGCCAAGTTGCTGATCGACAGCATTGCAAAGCGTGCTGATGCCAATGAAGAGCACGGTGCTGTGATCAAAATGCGGGCTAATCCAGACCAAGCCACGCTTCGTGGTCTGCAGCCTCGACCTGGGGCCAAAGTGATCGCGAAGATCTACTGCGGCCGCCGTAGTAGTGGTTTTGTTTTCTTCCACGAAATCTATGAGTGGTGTCATAAGTTCTTCTTTTAGAACGAAGCCACTTCTGCCATCCAATATCTATCTTTTCCGGAGTTTTCAAGATGCGGTTTACATTAACCATTTTGTATCTCGCTATTGCTGCAACGAGTCCCGTATTTGCACAGCAGGCGGCGGTTCCGAAGCAGACACATATCGTTGAGAACTGCGTGGTGCAGTACATCAACAAGGTTGATGTACCGGCGAGGGCAGAGGGTACGCTGACGGTCTTGAAAGTAGATGAGGGGCTTACTGTTGCCAAAGACGAAGTGCTTGCAGTGATCGATGACACTGCCGCCAAAATCAATTTGGCGCTTAAGCAGGCTGAGGAAAAAGAGGCAATCTTGAATGCGACCAACGAAGTTAATCTGAATGATGCCAAGAACAGCGAAGAACTCGCTAAGGCCGAAGCCGAAGCCTATGAAGAACTGCGGAGAGAAAGGGCTATCCCGTACTGGGAGCTTGAAAAGAAAAAACTGGAAGCTGAGCGGGCTTTGCTCCGCATTGATCTAGCTGAAATGCAGAAGAGCATCGCGGAGGTGCAGGCGTTTGGGAAAAGACAGGAGCT
>JBPCVE010000298.1:0-11393 GCA_051010795.1 Rubripirellula sp. | reverse complement strand
CGTCGGCAGCAGGTGGTGCGTCGGCAGCAGGTGGTGCGTCGGCAGCGGGTGGTGCGTCGGCAGCGGGTGGTGCGTCAGCAGCAGGTGTTGCGTCAGCAGCAGGTGTTGCGTCAGCAGCGGGTGTTACGTCGGCAGCGGGTGTTACGTCGGCAGCGGGTGTTGCGTCGGCAGACTTTTTCTTCTTTGAGCCCGACTTTCCGGCCGAGGGTTCTTCTTTTGGCGTGTGTGGATCACTGACGTTAGCAATTTTGATTTGCGCATTTTTCACAAGCCAACGAACTGCGGCAGCGATAACCCTTGGATCGCCGGCCAAGCGTTTTGCCAATGCTTCCTCCAGCCCTGCCACGGCTGCAGTTGCATCCTGGAGCCCTTCCACTTTTGGGGCGATTTCAGCAAAATCACTGCCATCGCCTTTTTGTGGATTGAGGACTCGAACGGCTAGCAAGGTTGGATCGTTACTCTGTTCATTCGACTCCGTCTTGAGACGTCGCCCGAGTCTTCCAAGCATTCGTAGTGAGTTGGACTTTTGGATCGCTTGACCAATGGCAGGATCACAGAGCGACGTTTGCTGCCAAGCGGCATGCAACTCTTCCCGTCTTTGAGCAATCTTTTGCTCATTTTTGATCGCTGCGGACAAAGCCCACAAACTGGATTCGTTCAAACCGCCCAGTTCATCGCATCGGTAGCGTGCAAGGAAAGGCGGTGAGAAGCCTTGTTCCAGCAGGGGCTGCGCGAGTTTTAAACTGGATGCATCGCAACGCCCGCGTTGGGCAATTGCTTCAAAATCGACGCTCATATCGAGTCCGTCTCTACTTAACTCTCCCCAACTATTGAGCGGGTCGAGCTTCTTTAGGAAGTGTTACTTAGTCACCCCTCGAGAATGTACCGCCGAGTTCATGAAAGCATGTCTCGGGCAGGAAATCTCATGGGCATTACCGTCGCGACCTATTGCCACGGAACTAGCACAAAATGGAAGCCTGCGAAGATAGCGCGGTGACGCAAGAATGTCAACCTATGAGCATCTGCCGGTGGGTCTGAATTCGCCCAATTACTGATCTTTCAGTGCTCGCCGGCCTCTCCTGAACCGCGGGCTTTGTGGCCGGCAGGAGCTTTCCGCTTGCACCCAAAACGTCCGAAACTGATTTTCGAGCGTCTGCTCTTCCGCATGTGCGACCGAATGCCACCGCCAAATTGCTTCCTGCAAAGTACTCGGCGACGTACTCGGCGACGTACTCGGCGACGCAAAGTTACGACACCGATGGCTTGATCCAACGCGGGTCATTTTGCCGTTTCGGTGAACCGGGCCTCACGCACCACAGTCACTTTAATTTCGCCCGGATACGTCAACTCTGCTTCAAAAGCTTTGGCAATGTTCTGACAGATGGCGGCTGCCTGTTCATCGGTGGTGAGATCACTACTGACGATCACTCGCAATTCTCGCCCCGCACTGATTGCAAATGCCTGCCGAACGCCGTCAAACCTTGCGGCAATCGACTCCAACTCTTCCATCCTTTTGACATAACGTTCCAACGATTCACGGCGGGCTCCCGGCCGACTGGCACTGCAAGCATCGCCGGTAGCAACCAACATCGTGTAAGGGTGCTCCGTCACAATTTCATCATGATGCCCCAGTGCTGCATGCACCACTTCAGGCCCCTCACCATGTCGCCGCAGCAGATCAGCACCAATTTTAGGATGCCCACCTTCCAACTCATGGTCAGCAGCTTTCCCGATGTCGTGAAGCAACCCACAGCGTCGAGCAAGATCCCCATTCATCCCCAACATTTCCGCGACCAATCCAGAAACAAAGGCTACCTCGACACTATGGCGAAGGACGTTCTGACTATACGAGGTCCTGAAGTGCAGTCGTCCCAACATCATGATGATTCGATCATGCAGTCCTGGAACATTAACTTCATCAGCGGCTTCCCGCCCTTTTTGCATCATGAATGCTTCGATCTGTTTTCCAGTCTCACCAACGACCTCTTCGATCTTCGAAGGATGAATTCGCCCATCTGAAATGAGTTTCTGCAAAGCTCTACGGGCAACTTCTCGACGCACAGGATCAAAACCACTGACAATCACCACACCCGGCGTATCATCGATAATCACATCGACACCGGTAGCTTTCTCAAATGCCCGAATGTTCCTACCCTCGCGACCGATAATTCTGCCTTTCATGTCATCGGTCGGGACATCAACCGTGCTGGTGGTGGATTCCGACGTGTGGGCAGAAGCGTAGCGTTGGATAGCAGTCAACAACATTTCTCTCGCTTGCGCGTCGACCACATCACTGAGTAGTTTCTTATGTTTCAGCAAAGCTGATCCACGCTCATGCTCCAACTCACGCGACATGGCTTCCATCAATTTTTCGCCAGCTTGCTCGCGCGTCATGCTACTGGCCTGCTCGAGAATTGCAGTCTGCTCTTTCAGTGTGCCATCCAGTTGCTCACGTTGCTCAGTCAACCCTTTCAACTGTGCTGCGAGTCGAGTCTGGCTTGATTCAAGCCCGCGCTGTTGCTTTCGGAGCGAGTCTTCCTGCGTCTGCAGTTGCTCATCACGACGATCCAGCTTTTGTTCTCTCTGCAATTGGCTTTTACGCCCAGCAACCAACTCTTCGTCGGACTCCGCTTTGAGAGACAGCGCGGCCTCCTTGGCTGCCACCAACATCTCACTGCGTTCAGTATCAGACTGACGTCGCGCGGATTCAAGAATTCGTTCAGCTTCTTCTTCGAGCTTGGCCCTTCGTTTTTTTTCAATGAGCTTGAAAAATCCGACCGTGATCGCAGCCCCGGCTAGCAAGGAGATCAGGATCTGCAGCATTTGTTCTGGAGTCATTCAACTGCCCTCTTATCAGAGGACTCAAAAACCACCAGTCTGGGGAGGTCGTCCCCACACGTTCCTGCGTGCGTGATTCGTCCGAATGTCCTCGCTGCATGCAAGAATCATTGGTGCTCAGCAAACCTAGGAACGTTTCCTTCGAAAAAAAGTCGCGAATGCCGCTCTTTGCCAACAATGAACGATGGCCACAAAAAACCATCACGCCCCACTGCTTGTGGGCTCTCGGATCACCATCGCTACCTGATTTCCGCCCGATCTCGGAGAAACCTATCCCTGAGAGCCAATCGAATATCCGAAAAGCGACCTCAACACCGGCAGCCAAGCCGTGAATGTATCGCAAAAGGATCGAATGAAGAGGCGGCCACATGACGATGCTGACGTGACAAGTTGGACAGAGCAACCAACGCGGCTAAAGTTCAGCCCGATTGGCGACAGGTGATTCTGTTGTCCGTAGTAGTTGTTAATCTTGGTGAATATGATCGACGGACCTCGCAAGGTCCATCGACAACGATAGCGTAACAGTTCATCTCGGGCTGCGATACAACGCGGGCGTGAATCCACTGTCCTTCCGAAGCTGCAATCTTACGAAATCATGAATAAGCCCCCAAAAGTCGCTCCAAGTTGGTCCAAGCTGCTTGACCTGATGTCGACCAACTGGGCTACGCAAAGGTGGCGAGACGTGGGGGTTGTGATCGGCTGCAGCGGCGGCGCCGACAGCGTTGCCTTGCTGCGACTCATGGCAGAACTGCGAACCCACGGCGACCATCCTCCTCGCGGCTTTGTGATTGCTGCGCACTATAACCATGCCCTGCGCGGCTCCGAATCCGACGACGATCAGAAATTCGTCCAGACGCTCGCTGAGCAACTGGGACTCAGATTTCAAACCACACGTACCCAATCCAAAGAAACCAGCGAAGCCGCTTTGCGTTCCATGCGAATGCAATTCCTGACTGACACAGCCCATGCATCAGGTGCCAGATACATCGCCGTGGCGCACTCAGCTGACGATAACGCCGAGACCGTACTTCACCACCTTCTTCGCGGCACTGGACCTGCTGGACTGACCGGTATCAATCACACTCGATCGATCGGCACCGACCTCGTGCTCTACCGCCCATTAATCACAGCTTCAAGACATGAAATCCGAACGGCACTGAACGAAGTTGAGCAAGCGTGGCGAGAAGATTCCTCAAATCAACAACTACACTACCAACGCAACTGGATACGCCACAAACTCATCCCCACCATCGAACACCGTTACCCGCACGCAGTCGATGCAATCAACCGCGCCGTTTCTGGACAACGCGAGTGGCGAAGCCTCGTGGACCAACTTGCTCGGACATGGCTGGATGATCACCAAATCGCAAACCGATGCACCGGAGTCCAGCAGGACAACGCAGCACTGAAACGTGATCACTCAACCGACCGCGTCATCATCATCTCGGCCATGCAGAACCTGTGGACCAAGATGGGCTGGCCCCGTGGAGCAATGGCTCGCGATCACTGGTGCCGACTCGCGAACACGGTCAATTCGCAAACAGTCGAAAGATATTCGCTGCCCGGCCCTGTTGATGTCGATGCCACCCAACAGGTGATCACTCTGTCAAGCAAGAGCCTCGATTCCCTCTCCTTAACCGACACCTAGAAACATCCCATCAATCGCGTGGAAGGCGAGATTCTTTCTAGCCTGGCCCGAATCCAACCCATGCAGATCAAGACATACTGAAATCATCACCGCCCAGAATCATCACCTCGCCCCAGTAGATGCTACCGACCGATTGGCGTCCCCCTGCCTCAGCCAACCCGCTAGAGGCAAAACCGGCATCTACGGAGCATCAGGAAGAAGCCCGCGCCAGAGTCAAAACGGCGAAAAGAGTAACTTCAGCAGGAGCGTTCTTCAAATAAAACGCGTTCGCGGAAGGAATCGCACCGAAAATCGGATATTTCGCATCCGCAAACAGCATCCTCGGTTCGACTTTTGCTTGGGTAGCGGTTCCACGAATTATGTGCCAACTTGGCAGATGTCGGGATAACATGGTTGCCCAGACCTGAATCGAAATTCACCCCATCCCTCAATCCGTAGTTTTACTCCGTGGCTGAAGACCTCTACCAAACACTCGGCGTCGGTCGCGACGCATCAAAAGACGAGATCAAAAAAGCGCATCGCAAACTGGCACTGAAGTACCATCCGGACAAGAATCCAGATGACAAGGTTGCAAGCGAGAAATTCAAGCGTGCGCAGGAAGCCTATGACGTCTTGAGTGACGAGGAGAAGCGAGCTGCCTATGATCGCTACGGCGCCGATTTTGAAAAGATTCGCAGCAGTGGCTATCAACCCGGTGCTGGTGGTTTTGATGGTCTGGATCTGGATCAGGTTTTTGGAGGTGGCAGAGGAGGCCGTGCTGGCGGCGGCGGTGGACAAACGCAATTCGATGGATTCTCCGACTTTTTTGAACAAATGATGGGTGGCGGTGGTGGTCGCGGCCGAGGTGCAGGTGGCCGCCAACGGCAGGCCCCGCCGCAGAAGGGTGGGAACACTCGTCATGAGCTTGAAATACCTCTGCAAACTGCCGTTCAAGGTGGCAAGACAGAGTTCTATCTGAATGACGAAAAAATCTCCGTGAACATTCCCGCTGGTGTCGAAACCGGATCCAAAATCAGGCTCCGAGACCGGGGACAACCATCTCCCAACGGCGGCGATAACGGCGACCTGATTCTTTTGATCAAAGTTTCCGACCATCCTTGCTTCGGTCGCAATGGTCGCAACTTGGAACTCAATCTTCCCGTGACCATTGGCGAGGCTGTTCTAGGTGCAAAAATTGACATTCCCACACCCTCAGGAACCGTCGCCCTCAGCATTCCTGCCAATAGCAGCAGCGGGCGCCGACTCCGACTGAAAGGGCAGGGTGTCAAACATCGCGATGGCTCCGCAGGCGACCTTTTTGTGGTCTTGCAAATTGAGGTACCCAAAGAAGCCGACGAAGAGTCCCAAAAACTCATTGAGCAATTCGATGCTCGAAATCCGGTCACGCTCCGTGAAGGTCTGCTGTTCTAGCCCAGCGTGGTCGCCGTGACAGAGATGGCTGCTGTCATGAGTGTGGCGTCTGTGCCTTCCATGCCTGTCCGGTATGCTGATGTTGAATTCGCAGCTCATAGCAATGGGCAGGCTGGTTCCATCAGGCAGCCGCTCCTCGCACGCGTCCACCTGCCACCAACCCACAAGACAATCCACCACCAATTCCGGTGGTCTATCTACAAGACCAACATGCGTTACTCGTTCGGCAAAACACAACGTGTCACTCGCAGTGGAGATTTCACAAAGATCATCCGTTTGGGAACATGCGTCGCTGACGGCACGCTAGTCTTGTTTGCCCTTTCGAGGGAGGCAGGCGATGAGGCCATGCGAATCGGGATCACAATCCCCAAGAAAACAGGGAATGCTGTTGTACGTAACCGCTGGAAGCGATTGATACGGGAATCTTTCCGGCAGCAACAAGCAATCCTCCCAGCGGGCTACGAATTTATCGTACGCCCCAAGCGAGGTGCATCTCCGAACTGGATCGCGATCCAGAAATCGATCCCACGCTTGGCTAGAAAAGCAGCCAAGCGTGCAAGTCAAGCGAATTCAAAGCGATGAATCAGGCTGCCACCTTGCTCGCGCAACTGGCGAAGTAATCAGCAACCACCTCGATCACGCGACACTGCTCTGATTCGGTCAAACCGGGGAAGATTGGAAGGTTCAGCACTTCCTCACTGGCCCTCTCTGTTTCAACCAGTCTCGAGCGATCTGCCTGCAAATAAGTGAAGCACTCTTGTTGATGCATTGGAACGGGGTAATAGATTTCACTGCTGACGCCATTCTCTGACAAATGCGCCCGCAACGCGTCGCGTCTGCCACCAGCAACACGGATGGCATACTGATTCCAAACATGAAAAGCATTCGCGTCATGCGTTGGCAAAGTGATAGCGTCTTGATCCACTAGATTTTCTTCTGCCAACATTCGGCCGTATCGTTCGGCAATATTTGAACGAGACTCCACCGCTGCGGGCAGGTGCTTCAGTTTGACTCGCAGAACAGCGGCTTGGAACGTGTCCAACCGGCTGTTAATTCCAACCACCTGATGGTAATAGCGTGGTCGCATGCCATGCCCTGCAAACAACCGAAGGCGATCAGCAGTGGCCGCATCGCAAGAAGTCATCATGCCGCCATCGCCCATACCGCCGAGGTTCTTGGTCGGATAAAAGCTGAAACAACCGATCAGTCCCCAACTGCCAGCGGGCCGCGAATGATATGCGGCGCCAATGGCTTGAGCTGCATCTTCAATGACGGGCAGATCGTGCTCGCAAGCGAGCTGACATATTCTGTCGATTTCGGCGCACTGTCCGAACAGATGAACGGGAATAATCGCCTTGGTTTTCTCGGTGATCGCTTCAGGAATCTTGTCAACATCGATGTTGAATGTATCTGGCCTGATATCAACGAAGACCGGTGTTGCTCCGAGGCGAGTGATGCAACTGACGGACGCGAAGAACGTGAAGCTTGGGACGATGACTTCATCGCCAGGGCCGATGTTCAGTGCCATCAAAGCCAGCAGTAATGCATCGCTTCCCGAAGCGCAACCCACTGCGTTATCGACCTCGCTATAAGCGGCAACTTCTCGCTCCAGTTCCACCACATCTGGGCCGAACAGAAACCGCCCGCTGTCGACCACTGCAGCCAGTGCGTCAACAAATTCGTCGCGGTGGGAACGATTATCTCGATTGATGTCCAGTAACGGGACATTATTGGTTTGGTCAGCCATCGTACAACCTTCCGTGGTTGGGCTAGGGCGGGAACAGACTTCAGTCAGGTTCCACGTAGAATTAGTCCGAGTGAGTTCAGCGGTCAAGGTCATTCGACCCGTTCCCAGCCGAGGAAATGCCACCGCGACGATCCGTCCGTGTTTGCGATAGAATCTTTCTCGGTTCGGAACGTTATCACAGGGAGAAATCGGCAAAAAACCGATTTCCACCTGCTATAACCGCCCAAGAACCCTGTTTCTGCCCTTTCAAGACCGCATCGGACCCGTGATGGACAACATTCTGCTTCTCTCTGGCGCCTTGGTTCTGATCATTTTGAATGGTTTTTTTGTGGCAGCGGAATTTGCATTGGTCAAAGTCCGGCCATCTCGAATTGACCAGATGGTCCGGGAGAAACGGGCATTTTCAAAGACGGCGCAGTGGTTGGCCGAACGCCTCGATAAATCCCTTTCTGCCTGCCAATTGGGCATCACGATGGCTTCATTGGGGCTGGGATGGGTTGGTGAACCCGCCTTTTCGAAACTGATTGAGCCTGTGCTTGAAGCCTTGGGGATCACTGACCCAGCCGTGCTCAAATTGCTTGGATTCGGCACTGCGTTTCTTTTCATCACTGCCTTGCATCTGGTCGTAGGCGAGCAATTTCCAAAAATCTATGCCATTCGCCGCCCCGAAATGATGCTGCTGTGGTGCGCTGCACCACTCAGATTTTTCTACATCATTTTATACCCGTCTTTGGCAATCCTGAATGAAACCACCGCATTTCTTCTAAAAATGTGCGGGATCACAGGGACCTCAGAGCATGACGGCCCCTCTTCAGAATCAGAAGTTCGCGACCTCATTACACAAGCACACCGTCATGGTTACCTTTCACGTGATGAACACTCGCTGATCAATAACGTCTTCGAATTCGATGACATGATTGTCCGCCGTGTCATGGTGCCACGAAATGAAGTTTCGTTTTTCGATGTTAATGACTCGCTTCCACACATCATTGAACAAGTCCAACGCTCCAAACACACTCGCTACCCGGTTTGTAACGGATCGCTGGACGATGTCGTTGGCGTTGCTCACATCAAGGATCTACTCGGCATCGATCTGAATACGCCCGATTTCAGTATCCGATCCGTCATGCGTCCTCCCAAGAAAGTCCACGAGACGATGCCAATCAGTCTCGTGCTGCGTCACTTTCAAGCAACACATCAACTTCTTTCGCTCGTCCTGGATGAGTTTGGGTCTGTAACCGGGGTCGTCACCTTGGAGAACGTGTTGGAACGAATCATTGGCTCAGTCGAGGATGAATTTGATTCAGAACAACCCAACATCATTCCCGCTGGTCCTGGCGAATTCATCGTCGCAGGCGCGACAAGTCTGGCAGAAGCGCGACGCGAATTGGGCATCCCGCTCAATGAATCTGATCAGGCCGATACCCTCAGCGGCTTGTTGATGGATTACCAACAGAAGATCCCCAAACCTGGGGACACTGCCAAACTTGAAGGAGCGACTGCTGAAATCATTGAGGTACGAAGTGATCACGCCAGCAAGATTCATATCGTGATCACACACCAAGAACCACAAGAGTGATCATAAAAACCAGAACCGTTGATCAGATTGAGGCACGGCTACTGGTCACGCAACCAATCGATGGCCTGCTCACGAGTGGTGATTTCATCGTCCAGCTGAAGCTTTCTCAAGCTCGCAAGCATTCTTCCAAACTCTGGGCCTGGACGCAAACCAAGAGCCTTTAAATCACTCCCACTCAACAAAGGAGCAGGATTAAGTTTCTCTGCCGGCCAAGCGAGGGCAAGTTTGGCAAGGTCACAACCATCGGTATTCAGTCCATCAACAGCCGCAATGGCTACCGCCAAATCAAGAATGACACGAACATCGCGAAGTATCAGCGCGGGTTGCACGGTGGACCACGGCAAACATTTTGCATCAATCAATATCTGCCAATGCTTCATCGCTGCTTCAGCCTGACGCAACTCCGCACTGGATAACCGCCAACGCCGACTGATCTCTGGCAGCACACGGCTCGACAATGCTGCCCCAGAGCCCACGAGTACCGTTGCGAGACAAGCCAACGCGAGCGGGAAGGCACGAGACTCGGCCGCTTGCAGTAAATGCTCAAGGCGATCCATGTCAATTTCTGCCAAGCCAGGTAAAACGACGCGATGAATGCCGCTGCCAAGCATTTGACGCAAACCCTCGCAGGCATGGGGTGACACCAAAACACGCCGCATTTCTGCACCAATCCGCTCTCCACTCACACCAGACATGTCATCGGCATGCTGCTGAATCGCAGCCAAAGTTTCAGGATGCATCCGAAACTGCAGTGTGGTTGAAAATCGAATCGCCCGCAGCATCCGCAGGCGATCTTCACCAAAACGCTGCACCGGATCGCCAATCGTCTGCAGAACTCCAGCAACCAAGTCAGCTTGGCCTCCTACATAATCAATGACCTCACACTGGTGCGGATCGTAAAACAAGCCGTTGATAGTGAAATCCCGTCGTAACGCATCATTGCGCGCGTCTCCATAATGAACCGAATCTGGCCTGCGACCATCGCTGTACTCGCCATCACTGCGAAAGGTTGCCACCTCGGTTGGCTCAACTGTCACCCGAGTGGCACTGTTGCCTCTTTGCTGCTCGGAAATGCCTTGATGCCCACTTGAATCGGCGCCGACATCAGCATCGACATCAGATTGGCTCGGGACCGAATCATCCGTTCGTTGCCCCTTCCCATTCATGGGGGGCAGAACTCCTATCACACCAAATGAGGCACCAAAAGCAATCGTTCGCCGCTTACCGAAAAGATCACGCACGGCATCTGGCGTGGCATCCGTGGCCACGTCGTAGTCCTTCGGAATACGTCCCAACAATGCGTCTCGAACACAACCACCAGCAAAATAGGCAACAAACCCCGCTTCGCGGAGCTGCTGGATAATTCTTAACGCTTCACTGGCATCAGAACCGTGAAGGTATTTTTGCAATGCAGCTTCGATAGCAGATCACCGGGATGGACATGATGCAGAGAAAGATAGGGACAGGCTTGAGCTTACACAGAGTACCGGATTACACACTCGATTGTCTTGCTACATCATGCATGTTAAAAGCTGTGACATGAATACAGCTCAGCAAGATCCGTCGCGAAGACGGGGCGTCGTCGGCGTGATTTTTCGTGAAGACCGCCTGTTAGTCATTCGGCGATCACTCACCGTCGTGGCTCCGGGGTTACTTTGCCTGCCCGGTGGAGGAATCGAAGAAGGAGAGACAGAATCTGAAGCGTTGGTTCGCGAAATGCAGGAAGAGCTTACGATCGACGTCACGCCCAAACGCTTGTGTTGGCGAAGCACCACAAGCTGGGACACCGAGCTTGCCTGGTGGATCGCCGACCTCGACCCAACGATCACTCCCATTGCAAATCTAGACGAAGTCGCGGAAGTCCATTGGCTCCGCCGTGAAGAGATTCGCGAGGCAGACGACATGCTTCCCAGTTTGCCAAAATTCCTCGACGCTTGGGAACGCGGAGAAATCAATTTCGTCCCCGAGGTGTGACGCTGAGTCGCGACAAACAGACTTGGGATCGGACGGCCTGACGCATCAAAATCAGGCGGCAAAAAAAGAATCTCGCGAGCGTTCGCGACCGGGCACTTCATGTGCCCGGTCCGTGGGGTTTCGACAACGTTCGTTGACAAAAAGTCACGACCGCTGAACGATTTCAGCCCGTGGCCGCAAGCTGACTGCGCAAACCC
>JBPCVE010000297.1:0-4212 GCA_051010795.1 Rubripirellula sp. | reverse complement strand
TCCTCGGGGAAGCGACACCGCAAAAATTTATTGAATGCGACTGAGCGAGTCGATTTACGACCTGCTTTAGGCTTTCTGAGACTTGGATTCGGATTCATTCTTATCCCCGCCCGGCGCCACGTTTTCACTGGAATCAGCAAGATTACCGGGAAAGAATGACTGGTAAAGCAGCATTCCCGCACCAACCACTAGCAAACTATCCGCGATGTTGAAATTTGGCCATGGATCGAGGAACGGGACACCGGGGATCTGAAACAGAATCCAATCACGAACCCCACTCTGCCATTCGGGGAAATAGCCGGTTTCATTGACCCACCAAAGCCCCAGACGATCGTACAAATTGCCGATGATCCCCCCGGTAACCAAACCTAAAGCGGATGTCAGCCACAGCGAAACCGCCGCTTTGAACCAAAACAGCCAGACACAGATACCGATGGCCGCAATGATCGAAAAAATGGCGAAGATGGTCCCTTTTCCGGCCCCTAGGCCAAACACCGCTCCAATGTTGACGGCGGTTTCGATCCCAAAGTATCCCTCAACGATCCACCAAATGTCCTTATCGCCGGGGAGTCCTCGCCAACGGAATATGAACGATTTTGACCACAGGTCAGCGATACCTCCAAGGATTGCCAAGCTGAAGAACAAAATGAGCCGCGATCGAGGCACCACGGATTTGTCGGTTGGATTTCGCGTAGAAATAGGCGGATTCGGTGAATCTGTTCGTTTGGTAGCCTCGGCCATTGATGAATCTCCACCATTGGGGCTGGGTTCAGTCGTGGTTTTAGGTCCATCCATGGCATGTTGAGGTGGAAAAGGAGTGGGGACGAAAATCGTTTGGACGTTAGAATACCCGTGGGCTCATGCCCAGTCGAATTTGGCACTTAGGCCGTAATCTTCGACACATTTTCGACCTTGGACCAAACCCGAATCCAGCGATACAGTCTCACTGCCGATCTACTGCATAATAGAGCCGAACCTGGTTTCCACGATTCTTTTGCGATTTTGATGTGACAGCCATGCTGCAGACAGCCCAAGAGCACAACGCGATTCAAACCGATCTCGCATTTCAACGCTGCATCAATCCGCGATGCGCGGCCACTTACGAGGCAAGAAGTGTGCGCACTGCATGTGATAAATGTGGTGACCTGCTCGATATTGACTACCAATGGGACCGAGCCGCGGTTCCGTCGAGTTTGAACGAATTCGAAGCAATGTGGAGCGAAAGAACCAATCCCGTTCGTTTCAGTGGTGTCTGGCGTTTTCACGAGCTGCTGCCTTTTGCCGCTCAAAAAGAGCTCATCACCGTTGGTGAGGGACAGACTCTCCTGCAACAAACCGACTTGGTAGGTGATTACGTTGGTATGGATCATGGTCGTTTGCATCTGCAATACGAGGGGATGAATCCGTCGGGCAGTTTCAAAGATAATGGCATGTGTGCCGCTGTTACTCATGCAAACATGATGGATGCCAAGCGAGCGGCTTGCGCAAGCACCGGAAACACCAGTGCTTCGCTTGCGTTGTACTGCAGTGCGACTCAGTTGATGAAAGCTGTGATTTTCATCGGTAGCGGAAAAATTTCTTACGGCAAGCTCAGCCAGGCGCTCGACTATGGCGCGTTGACCGTTCAGATCGCAGGCGATTTTGACGATGCGATGATCAGGGTGAGGCAGGTTTCTCAGGAACTTGGTATCTATTTGGTGAACAGCGTGAATCCGTTTCGCCTTGAAGGGCAAAAAACGATCATGTTCCGAGTGCTCGAGGCTTTGAGATGGGAAGTACCAGATTGGATCGTGGTTCCAGGTGGTAATCTCGGCAACAGCAGTGCGTTTGGAAAAGCGTTCATGGAGCTGAAAGCACATGGCCTGGTTGATCGAGTGCCAAGATTGGCGGTCATCAATGCAGCAGGGGCAGACACGCTTTACGAGTTATATGAACGTCGTGGTGTGCGCTGGAATGGCGGCAATGTTGATATGGATCCCATTGTTCAATACAACGATGAAATGGATCGTGAAGGAAAAAAAGCAGATACGATTGCAAGTGCGATCGAGATCAATCGCCCCGTGAATCTAAAGAAGTGTTTGCGAGCGCTCGAGTTCATGGATGGCGTGGTTCGGCAGGTCGATGATCAGGACATCCTTGATGCCAAATCAAAAGTAGGAGCAGGTGGTTTCGGTTGTGAGCCTGCATCGGCTGCGAGCGTAGCTGGAGCGCGAATGTTGCGACGAGAAGGGGTCATTGCACCCAGTGATCGAGTTGTCTGTATTTTGACAGGTCATGAACTTAAGGATCCGACTGCGACGGTCGCCTATCACACCACCGATCAGCAAGTGTTCAATGAGACCTTGGGAAGCCGTGGGGTTCAGAAGGCCAGCCATGCAAATCGCGCGGTTGCGGTACCGAATGAGCTTGATGACATTATCAAAACGATCCAGCTGTATTCCTGATTTGTGAATACCTGATCAGTGCAGCTGATCTTCTTCTTGTCTGGCAGCGCACCCCAAAGTGGCGGTTGTCGGTACTTTTTAGCCTGCCCTACCCTGCTCTGTTGCTCGATTCCCCGCTAAATTCATGGGATGAGCAATCCAATACAACTAATCGTCCACGGCGCTGCTGGGCGAATGGGACGACGTGTCGTGGCCTTGGCTGCCGATGACACCAACTTTCAACTGATCGCAGCTGTTGACCATCAAAGTAATCCTCTGATAGGCCAAGACGCAGGTCTGTTGGCAGGCGTCGCCGCGAGCGATGTTGCCCTTCGGTCTGACTGGCCCGATACGGCTCACGCGGTGATTGACTTTTCACTTCCCACTGCAGTGGATGCCTGCCTGCAGGAGGCACTGAAGCGAAAGTTCCCCTTAGTGGTTGCGACAACTGGATTGAGTGATTCACAGAAAGAATCATTAAAAGAAGCATCCAAGTCGATTCCAATCTGTTGGGCCCCCAGCATGTCGATGGCTGTGAATTTGACAATGAAGTTAACACAGCAGATTACTGAAACGCTGAAAGGCGTTGCGGGTGGGTTGGATGTTGAAATTATCGAGCGACATCATCGTTTCAAGGCAGACGCACCGAGTGGTACAGCTCTTCGGTTCGGGGAATTGATCGCTGAAAAAATGGATGGGGATGTAACCCACGTGCAGGGTCGTGAGGGTGAGACAGGCGAGAGATCACGGAATGAGATCGGCTATCACGCTGTTCGCGTGGGCGACAATCCGGGGGAACACACGATCGTCTTTGGAATGATGGGTGAACGGATTGAGTTGAACGTAGCAGCGAGCAACCGAGACTGTTACGCATCAGGTGCGCTTGCAGCGGCTCGATGGCTGCAGGGTAAACCTAATGGCCTCTACAGCATGTTTGATGTATTGGGATTATCGTGACCAGCAGTGAGGTCACCACGGTCAATATCTGTACCTCACTCGTAGCATCATTGGGAGCATCTTGATGGCGAAGTGCGATGAGGGATATCGCTGTGAAGTGTGCGGTCTTGATGTGACTTCAATCATTGACAGCGATCTTTACCTTCGATTTGTGATTGGAGAATTGGATCCGGAAACCCTCCATACGAGCCCCGAACGTCATCTCCGTTGCAATCCTGTTCTTTCCCAATTCATTCGATGCGATGGTTTTGAGCGTATTGCTGTGGAGGGCGATTTTGGGGCCGAAACGCTCGATGCTGAATTTGTTGACAATCGCGTCAGTCTGGTCACCCGAGGCTATTTGCGGCTGCAGGAAATTGCAGCCAGCGAACATGATGGCGATGTAACCCGTTATCCTCTGCCCGAGGCAATTGATCGCTATCGACGTGGCTGAGACTCGGTCAAGAGCGTTCGCGTGCTCCGTCAGGATGGTAGATCTGCTGGTTCAGGAAACTCCAGTGAAGTGACCAGGGGTTGATAATTGTTGTTAGTGATTGCGATTTTTTTAGATATGATGCGGAACCGAGTTGTCGTAAGGGCGTCTAGGGGCCTTCTTTAGTTCTACCAAAGCACCGTGGGATCGACGTATTGTGAAAAGTAATCTTTTCAAGCGAGGCTTCTTCAGTCTTGTCATGGCCCAATTTTTTGGAGCTATGAATGACAATGTTTTGAAGGCTGTGCTCATCTTTATGGTCATCAATGGTGCATGGGTTGGAGTCCTTGGGGAGTCAGGACCAAGCATTGTGACTTTCTGTTTCACGGTCCCGTTTATCTTGCTTTCCGGTTTTGCTGG
>JBPCVE010000296.1:0-3245 GCA_051010795.1 Rubripirellula sp. | reverse complement strand
ATCCCGCTCCGCATCAGGATCGCGGGGGTAGCAATCGCCCCAGCACAGATGATGACACCTTTGTTAGCGAGGATCTCGTTCTTCCCTTGGTCATCGCATGTTTCTACACCGATGATACGATCGCCTTTAAAGATCAAGCGGTTCACTGTTGTGCGTTGGACGTCAATGCTTTCGCTTGCAGTGCTGCCACTTGCTTGCGCTGTGGTCAGAAGTTCCGCTGGGTTCCAGCGACGACCTGATCGGTTAAGTCGCAGGTAAGTCCAAGCGGCGCCCGCATCAAACTGCTTTGTCGCATTGAGAAAGCGATGGGCTGCTTCACTTTGCCATGCGGGTTGTTCAGGACGAGTCAATTGGGTCAGGTCGTTCAAATCCTCCTGCAACTTCGAGATACTCCACGCACCACCGCTTGCTTCGACCAACATCTGCAGATCTTTGCGTGTCGGAGGAAACCAGATCATTGCATTGATGCGGTTGCTGCCTCCCAGGCCTTTGCCGCGCGGCCAACGAAGGGTTCGGTTGGCGAGTTGAGGGTTTTCTGACGTTGCTAAGTTCCAGTCTTCACCGGTACCCAGCAGATTCAGCCAGTTGGCAGGTCGTTCACGATCGACTCGCGCAGCAGAGTTTGTCGGTGGTTCAATGATGGTGACTTTGCCACGCCGCGAATCGGTCTGGTTCGCTAAACGAGATGCGACAACGCAACCTGCCGATCCGCCGCCTACGACAATCCAGTCTGTTTTACTCATGCTGGTATCGGCTTCCGCATTTCTTAGTCCTCGTCAGAGTTCTCACAGCTTGTGCTGGATTGCGATAAAGAAAGAGCATCCTCAAGACAATTTCTGCTTCCCCGAGGAGAGTCCCCCACCATGATCAATGTTTCCACGAGCTTCCAAGGATCTTCGGCCTAAGGAAAGGGGGCCAGTTAGTTTTGAGGAGCATTTTTGATGGTCAATGGTCGATTTGGCATTTGTTGATTACGATTTCAGGCACGTTACTGGTATCTGGACGGCCTCCCTGTCATTTTTTACTGCTGATTATCATGACCGAATCTGCAAGCTCACCAAAAATTTCCCGCTTTGGCTCGATCACCACGGCTCCACCCGATGCAATTTTGGGCCTTACCGAGGCGTTTGTTGCTGATCCAAGTCCTACCAAAATGAACTTGAGCGTTGGTGTTTACAAGGACGCCACTGGAAAAACACCCATTCTTGAGTGTGTCAAAGAGGCAGAGCGGCAATTGGTTCAAGGCGAGGTCACGAAAGGTTATTTACCGATCAGTGGCGTACCCGAGTATTGTTCGCAAATCGGGGATCTCATTTTTGGCGACACGATCGATCGGTCTCGCTTGGCCACCTTGCAGACCCCCGGTGGAACGGGTGGCTTGCGAATTGCAGCCGGTTTCTTGGCAAGTCAACTCGCTCCCATTCGCTTGTGGACGCCCAGCCCGACTTGGGCCAATCACCTCCCGGTATTCGCCTCGGAAGGCGTGCCCATGGAATCCTATCGCTACTTGTCAGCAGACCGAACTTCGTTTGACATCGAAGGAATGATCGATGATTTGCAATCCAAGGCCAAACCCGGTGAAGCGGTTCTGTTGCACGCTTGCTGTCACAATCCAACTGGCATCGACCCTACTCCTGAGCAGTGGGCAGAAATTGCAAAAGTGCTCGCGTCCAAACATCTGTTGCCTGTAATTGACTTTGCGTATCAGGGATTTGGGAAAGGACTGCAGGAAGATACTGCCAGTATTAATGCGGTCCTGAAAGAAAATGAAGAAGCGATCGTGTGCAATTCATTTTCTAAAAATTTTGGTTTGTACAGCGAACGTGTTGGCGGCTTGACCCTTGTCGCGTCAGATGATTCTGCAGCAAAGGCGGCGATGAGTCAGTTGAAGAGAGTTGTTCGTTGTAACTACAGCAATCCACCTCGCCATGGTGCCGCCATTGTTTCCACTATTCTTGGTGATCAGAATCTTACCTCGAGCTGGCACGCAGAGCTTGCGGCGATGCGAGAGCGAATTCAGCAGTTGCGAACCCAGTTTGTCGATACCATGAAGAACAGTGGATCGGGTCACGATTTTTCATTTCTGCTGCCGCAGAATGGAATGTTTTCCTACAGCGGCTTGAACAAGATGCAAGTTGACCAGCTCAAGAATGAACACAGCATCTATATCGTCGGCAGTGGTCGCATCAACGTCGCTGGAATGAGTGAAACTCGAATGGAGCAACTCTGTTCTGCAGTCGCTCAGGTACTTGAGAGTTAACGCCGCTGGACAGTCCTGGATCCTGAGACGTTATGGGCGTTGACCCGCTGGTTTTCACTAAGGCAAGTGTTGATGAGGCTCGCGTTCATTATTTCTTGCTTCGCTTACGTTGCAGATTCTGCAACGCTGCAGCCTCGGCAGCAGCGTCGTATCGCGGGTTGCGTTGTGTTGGAACAGGTGCGTTGATTTCGCTTTGCCAAGTGCGTAGTTGCGAAAGTAGTTCCTCGGTTTTTTCACGATTCGTGTTTGACAGGTCCCGCGATTCGCTAATGTCATTTTCGAGGTCGTAGAGCTCGACTGCTCCATCCTCGAAATACTGATGAAGCTTCCAGCGACCATGTCGTATGATGCTGCAGGGACGACTTCGATACAGCAGATCCCGTTGCCCATCGATTCGCTGATAACTCTGCAGATACGCTGGGAAATGCCAAAACAGGGCCCGGTCTTCTAAGGCAGTCTTGTGTTGTAACAAAATCGGCAGCAGGCTCTCTCCGTCACGTGGCTGGTTCCTGGGTAACTCAGCATTGGTGATCTCACAGAATGTCGGATAGAAGTCAACATTGATGACGGGCTCATCGGTTTGGCTGCCAGCAGCAATCACTCCTGGCCAGGTCACAAACATCGGTTCTCTGATGCCACCTTCATAGTAGGTGCCTTTGTAGCCTTTGAGTGGAGTCATGGATGTAGCGGGACCGTATCCACCGTTGTCAGATGAGAAAAAGATCACGGTGTTTTCTTTCAATCCGGTTTCTGCAAGCTTGTCCATGATGCGTCCCACACCGGTATCCACACTCTCAATCATGGCAGCCATGACGGCGTGTGAATGAAGTTCTCCTTTGGGCTTCGCATTGTACTTGTCCACAAGATCGGACTTGCCCTGCAGCGGAGTGTGCACAGCAAAGTGTGTCAGGTACAGAAACCACTTTTGCTTGCGGTTGCGATCAATGAAGCCAATCGCTTCATCGGTCAATCGATCCGTGAGATA
>JBPCVE010000295.1:0-32607 GCA_051010795.1 Rubripirellula sp. | reverse complement strand
GGGACGCGAGAATTAGCATTACGGGCAGGATCATTGAATATCGCGTCATCGTCGCTAGATTCCTTGGCGGTGGTTTCTTGATCGTCTGTAGGGTGAACGAACCATGTTGGAGCATGTACCCACAACGCGGGATAGAACAGACTTTATTCTATCCGAGGACTCAGGGGCCCTCAAACAGAGAGCCGGCATAGAACAATAGATAAAAGCACGGGAAATGCGGGCTTTTCCGGTAAGTCGGCCCAAACAGGCCTGTTTCAGCAGGTGAACCGGCGATCACCGCCTAAAACACGTCTTTTTTCCACTGCAAGGATGAAAAACGTGAACGCACGGAGGATTTCCCCACAAAAGAAGCTCTAAACAGCGGGAACCGCCTGTCTGGATCGCTCAGGATTCCGCAACTTTATCACTGATCGACTCCAGCAAGTCCCAGCTAGCACCATCGGTTTCAGCCTTCCAAAGATCTGATAATGCTTCGCCACTGATCAAACTCTGCACAACCCAAGCCATTGGATCTGGAATCACGATGGCAATCGCCTCGGTACCGCTCTTTCGAAGCACCTTACGAATCGCTTTGGCAACACGATCACGGGCATCACGAATTGACTCACCACCCGGAGGACAAACATCTGAGGGTGAATCCTGACCCTGCCGATAGACCTTTGGATGGTTCCGTCGCACCTCTTCGATTAGCTTCCCGTGCCACAAGCCATGATCAACATTTCTGAATGCGTCGATGACCTTGATGCGTATTTCCCGCCCCTGAGCGAGTTGCTGAGCGGTCTCACGAGCAGATTCACAGGGGGCGGTATAAATGGTCGCCACTGGAAAATCAGAGAGTTGTTCAGCGAGCGAATTGACCTGTTGCCGGCCTCGCTCGCTCATCGGCATATCCAGAGTGCCCTTGATACGACCTTGATCATCAAAGTCAGTTGCGCCAGGCCTTATCAACAAGACTCGAGAAGCTTGTGGTGTTCGGACAATCACGAGTGATCCTCCTGTTTCCAGCCTGGTGCAGAATTGTCGGCGGCGGCCGCCTGAATCCCGGCGTTCAAGTCGGCAATCGCTGCCAGATAGCTGTCATGGCGGAAAATCGCTGAACCCACAACAAACAAATCGCATCCCGCGGCACGGGCCAAACTGATGGTATCGGCATCAATTCCCCCATCAATCTCCAGCAACAACTCCGGGTAGTCCTGCCGCAGGGAACGTAATTTTTCCAAAGCAATCGGATTGAATGCCTGCCCCCCAAAACCTGCTTCGACACTCATGACCAAGGCCATGTCGACCATGGAAATTGCTTCCCCAAAGGAGGCCAAGGGAGTCTCGGGATTCAAAGCGATCCCAACACCGACGCCCAAGTCCTTGAGCTTACCGGCAGTTTCAACCGGGTCACGAACTGCTTCAACATGGAAGGTAAGCATGTCTGCACCGGCATCCACCATCGGCTTGGCGTACGCCAATGGATCATTGATCATCAGGTGAACATCCAAGGGAAGATTGGTATGCCGGCGAAGTCCTTCCACAATTGGCATACCGTACGTCAGGTTGGGAACAAAGTTCCCGTCCATCACGTCAAGGTGCAAAACACCCGCGCCCGCGGCAGATAACTCAGCCACCTCGCCTTTCAAATCACCGAAATCACAGAGCAACAGGCTGGGTAGCACCGCTGGAGCTGAATCTCGAATCGCTTGTAACGCGGCTGTCGCCATGCAGGTTGATCTCATTGAGTCACGACACTCTGTGCGGTCTTGGCGAGCAACGCTCAGGCCACAGCAGAACCAAATCGGGGTGACAGATTGGTCTCAAGGGGTGCTGGTTGTCAATTCCGCCGAGCAAATCCATCGCCCCCCCCTTCGGGGTGCTTTCTGGCCTTATTCCTCAACGTTACCGCCGTTTGGACGCGATTTTTTCTTCATGAAGGGTGGCTAAACTTCCATTAAATTTCATTATTTTCTCGACCTTCATTGGCTCTCGCCAAGCATGTGACACCAATCAACGCTTCACAGCCTCCGCAGCACCCCCTGCTTCCCAAGTATTCCCTCCGCGGCAGGCGGGCCGTATCGAGCATGCCTCAGATCTGGTTCGAGTGTCCGTCACATATGTTTTTCTCGCACCCA
The DNA here is from genome assembly GCA_051010795.1 of Rubripirellula sp. Lineage (GTDB taxonomy): Bacteria > Planctomycetota > Planctomycetia > Pirellulales > Pirellulaceae > Rubripirellula. The sequence goes on along the minus strand of JBPCVE010000295.1, from coordinate 30,490 downwards.
TGCTGCCGCATCGTCAAGGGTTTGCTGAACATGCCGAGGCTTGTAACCCAGTTCTTGCTCGGCTCTCAAACTCTCGTACCAGTGATACTGTGAAGACATTTTAACGGCAGCACTATTGAAGTCTGGCTCTCGGTAGATGCGGCCAATCACATCTCCCAACGTTGCTGCGAACCTGCGTTGGAATGGCCCCGCGCTCATCAGGGGCGCCCGTTGACCGAATCTCTCCGCCATGTCTGCCCATAGTTGTTTGTAGGTCATATTCTCGCCAGCGAGGATAAACTCGCGACCACTCGACAGATCCTTATCAACTGCCGTGATAGTCGCCGCAGCGACATCCCGTACGTCGCACACACTGCATCCCCCACTGGGAGCAATTACTTTCCATCCCTTGCTCAACGCGAGCATCATTCGACCACTACTGGGCTTCCAATCCCATGGCCCCAACATGAAACCAGGAGCGAGAATTACTGCTTGCAATCCTTGCTCGACGCCTTTTTTGACAGCTTCAACGCCAGCCTTTTTGCTCAGTACATAACTGCACGGGATCTGCCCCCCTGCATTGTCATATGGCGTTGACTCATCCGCAGGCTGCTCTTGCGTTCCAACTGCGAGGGTATTGACCGTTCCAACATGGATAAGTTTGCAGCCGTGCTGCAGGCAGGCATCGACCATGATCTGAGTGCCCTCACCGTTGACCCTCATCGACTCCCGCAGCCGCTTCCAGCCGAGATGAATCAAACCTGCTGCATGTATCACGGCGTCGCAATCTTGAACCACCTTTGTGATCAGGTCCCGGTCAAGCAAATCACCTGAAACAAACTCTGTATCAACTCCCTCGAACACCACTGAATCGTGGGATGAACGGACCAAGGCCACAGAATCATGGCCTGCTGCGTTCAACTCTCGTAGGACTGCATTTCCAAGTAACCCGGTTCCCCCGGTCACGAAGACTCTCATCGATACCCTCAAGCAAAAAACGTGAAACAAGCGTCAGGAAACAGCGTACATCCTCGGGTGCCACGAAACCTCAATCACTACAAGAGTTTGGTGTAACACACGTGACAACGCCTGACCGAGCCGACAAAACATCGATTCCGGCAATCGGTCAACACCGAAATCGAATTTTCACGGTAATCAACGCCAACACCCAATGACCACCAGGAAATAGCAAACACAAGCAACGGGAACTGGTTTCATGATGGTCAGGAGGATAAGAGGACGTGCGAATATTATGTTGATCGCCTGCCTCATAGCAGTATCGCGGAATCCAAGCAGGATGACCAAAATCCCATGACAGGCAGATCGACGACTGTAAGTTCGAACGGGAAACCGCTGAAAAACAGATTTACTGGCAAGTCAGCAGCCTCACCGAAGGGAATACACCATGAAACATGACGGATCTGAAGGTTAGGAATTCCGCAGCTCTAGATAGCAAAAGTCATTTCCGCCGGCATCGACCAGGTGTTTTATTCAGCAAAAGACTGCGAAAACCCTGCTGAGTCTTCCAGTACCCAACGCACCACAGCTGGCAACTGGCCTGAGTGATACTTCTGAGCATGACCGTCGCAGAATCGGCAAATCAACCTTGCGCTGAACGCGGCAATATCGCTAGACTCGCTCGGTGGTGATGATTTTCGAATCCGGTGCGGCGAGGATATGACCGTGACAACTGACGAGTTCATTTTGGAGCAGGACGAACGTTCACAACGACAACAAACCGATCAACGACGCAGTGGACGATCCCAACGTCACCGACTGATGGTACTTGCTGGTCTTGCGTGTGTGATTCTTCTGCTGTTTCTGACTCCCAGCATGGTCAGTCACTCCTCGATTGGACGTTCCTACTTAATCGACTATCTGACCGCCCGAGGACTGCAAGCTGATGTTGGTTCGGTAAGAATCGGTTGGCTGACTCCGCTTCGCATCACAGATTTGAAAATCAACGGCAAAGCTGGCAGTCAAATTGCAATCGAGCAATTGGACCTCAATCTTATGGTCGACGATCTTATAGCCCTCCCGGACGACTTGGGGCAGATCAATCTACGCGGCGTAGCTGTTGCCTTTTCCATGAATGACGGAAAAAGCAGCCTCGAAGATGACTTCGAGGCACTCCTACATTCCGACTCGCAAGGTTCTGCAACTCTGGCGGATGTGCAACTGCATGACGTTACCATTGCGTTGACCGAATTGGTGACGGGTCAACGTTGGACATTGACGCAAGCCAATGCGAGCGTGTCTATGACCCCGGCATCGGCAGAACTTTCGGTAGCTGGAGTCTTGAGCGAACCTGACGGAAATCATGGATCACTACAGAGCTCACTCAGGTTGACGGAAACCCCGAATGATAAAACTGAGCATCAGTGGTCACTGAATCTCAGTTGCGAGTCATTGCCAATCTCGATTGCCGAAGTGCTACTGACTCGATTCCCTGAGAGGGCGATGGGTGTTCCGACCAATATACATGGAGATGCAACAGGGACAATTAGTGCCGCTGGCAACTCAAACGGATCTGTCACTGCCACCTTGCAAAATTTCGAGATTCGCAATCTCACTGCATCAGGAGATGACACACGCGTCTGGACGAATGAGCGTGCCAGACTCAATGGCAAGCTAACGCTTGAGGGTGAAAGACTTGTTGGCGAAGCTCTCAGTGCACATACCGACTTTGCCTCCGCGACAATCGATGGCGCCTTCTCTCGCAGCTTTTCCTTGACTGGTCGCAAAGACAATCCACTTCAATGGCTCGAGGCCATTGATGGCAATGCATCGGCAGAGATTGACATTGCAGCGCTGGAACAGGCATTACCCGGACTGCTTCCATTACGTTCGGGTGTGACCCTCGAATCAGGGCGAGCTATTGCTCATTTGGCATCGATCCCCAATGGCAGCCAACAACAAAAAAAACTGCACATCAATTGTGATGCGTTCAGGGCAGTGTCCCGCAGCAGAGAATTTGCGATCGATCCAATCACCCTGATAGCGACCGTCTCTAGCAATGATGGTCAACTCATGGCCGAACAATTCGAGTGGCGAAGCGCCTTCGGTACAGCCATTGGAAGTGGCAATCTTGAATCAGGCAGCGCTGACTTCAATATCGATTTTGGTCAATTGACCAACATGCTGTTGCCAATCTTCGACATGACTGAAACCCAATTCACTGGCAATGCCCGCGGCAAAATCCAATGGACAAGTGGTGATCAGGACATTTGGCGTTTGACGGGCAACGGTCAAACAACGAACCTGCTCGTCCAGCTACCTGGTGGTCGCAAGATTCAGCGAAACGCAATGCGGGCATCAGTTGAAGCCGAGGGGCGATGGCAAAACAACACGCTTCGGGCACTAACCCGAACGAACTTGATCATCAACAGTCAAGGCTTGGATCTCAACGCAACTCTCGCGGAACCCATCAACCACCTTTCGCAAGATTCCCTACTGCCATTCACCCTGAAGGCGGAGGGACGTTTGGACACAATGGAGGGAATCCTGGACCCGTGGATTCCTGAGGACATCAACCAGCTCACAGGAAATTTTTCAACTGAGGCCAAAACGCTCATTAGTCTGAATCAGACAACCGTAACCAGTGGTGCCATGGAGCTTACCGGACCCAGCTTCAACTACAAACAGCGGCGATTCCAACAACCGTTGGTGAAGATCCAATTTGATGGCAACTACAACTGGCCTGCCAATGCTCTGAGTGCACGATCCATCACGATCGCAAGTGACGCTTTCTCGCTCGCTGGTCAAGGTACCGTGAGTACTGATGAAATCGACATGGAACTCAAGTACCGCGCAAATCTTGATCGCATGCAGGGCAGTCTTGGGCAGCAGATTGCAGCAAACGATGTAATTCAAACAGTTACTTATCAGCCGAACGCAATTCCACCGTCTGACGCTTGGATGGTGCTGGGAGACTGTGAGGGAGATATTTCATTCCGGTCAATCGAAAACGACCTGATCATTGAATTAAGTTCCATTGGACAAGACATTGCATGCCTTCAACCGGCAACACAACACGCCTCAGCGGGCACGGTGGGACCATGGCGTCAGCAAGATGCCCAGCAACAACCAGAAGCAACCGTAGTCTGGTCCGAACCCAATCTGACACTGGAAGTTGTTCTGCGGTATCAGCCTGATTCAGACACCATCACCGCTGAACAGGTGCAAATCGCTGGAGACTGGTTTGCAGCCAACCTGTCCGGTGCTGCGCGCTGGACCACTCGTTCTAGCGAACTGCAGTTGACGGGAGCTTCACGACTGAAAATGAATGAGGTCGCCCAACGTTTTTCGAAGGTGGCAGATATCGACATCCGAGCCACAGGCATTCATGAGGCAGACCTAAGCCTGCAAGCTGCAATCAACGATGGTGACAGTGTGAAATTCGCTCTGGCCACTGACCTAGGTTGGGAAACTGGCCACGTTGCGGGCATGAATATCGGCCAAGCTTTGGTACCGGTCATCCTGACAGAGACAAGCCTCAAAGTGGAACAAGCACACATTCCTATCAATCGCGGCAACTTGGCGTTCGCTGGTCAATTACATTATCGCCCCGGCCCCGTCTGGATGCATCTGGAACCCGGAGCTAGCGCCAACGCGATTCAGTTGACGCCTGAGATGACAGACCGATGGCTGAAATATGTTGCTCCTCTGGTTGCGAATGCTACGAGGATTCAAGGTACTTTGGGGGCGCAGATTGATGAAGCGACGATTGTGTTTGATCAGCCTCAGCAAAGTCAGGTCCTCGGCAGGATCAACATCAGTCAGGCGGAAATGACTGCTGGCCCGCTGGCATCACAGATCATCCAGGGCATCGGTAGTCTGACCTCACTCACCGATGGCCTTAGCCCACCCATTGGACCGCAACCCGGGCCTCAACCAAGCCCCCAACCGAAGATCACCAATCTTGTCTCCCTGCCGCCTCAAACGGTCGACTTTTCTGTCCGCCAAGGCCTCGTTAGCCATCAGCGACTCTACCTGCAGCTTGACCGAGCGCAGGTCATCACCAGTGGTCGTGTCGCATTTGATGGCAGCTTGAATATGATTGCGCAAATACCATTGGATACGCGTTGGCTAGGGCGGGATCTCCAGCAACTGGCCGGTCAGGTGGTGACGCTGCCCATCGATGGTACGATCTCGCGCCCGAGCCTTGACTCAAGCAGCTTCCGTCAAATTGCTACGCAACTTGGAACTCAGGCTGTTCAAAGTACGGCTGAAAACTATTTACAGCAACAATTGAACAAAGGGCTCGACAAGATCTTTCGCTGGTAAAAACTCCGATATTCTGCCGGCTGTATGCCTCGATCAAAATCACATTTGCATTTCGCAGATTTTCAATGCATCAACCGCAGTTTGTGCATCAAGAATGGGGGACACTTCCCCATGATCAACGCACCTCGCCGCCGCATCAATTTCAGCCACAAAAGAGTTAACGGGATCTCCATCCCCCAGCTCCGGTCGCTCGAGACTGCCATCACGTTTCATGACTGTCACTGGCAACAGGGTGGTTGATCCATCGCTGTAGGCTGCGAACTCAAAACGCACAGTTGCATTCTCAAAACTCACTTCATAGCCATGAGTAAAACTTCTTGCTGGTGAATCTATTACCCCACCACCACAAGCGACGGCTAAATCCGGCTGTTCGAATTCGAAGACGGTCTCATAGAACATTGGCACACCATCTTTTTTACGGCTAACACTATGCGCTGCTGAGGGCATGCCAAATAACAACCGAATCAAGTGAGCATCATGCACATGCAAATCCACCAATGGTCCACCAACACTGGATGGATCGTAAAAATCTGGAATCCAATCTGGTGGTCCAATCGTCCGCATGAATCGACCTGCCACAGGCTTGCCCCACCGTCCGTCCTGAGCAGCGTCGACCAACAACTTGAACTCGGGCATCAACGGAAGAATGTGGGCAACCATCAATTGCCCGGGTCCGGCTGATTTGGCGAGTGCTTCCGCAGTCTTGGCATCAAGAGCGAGAGGCTTTTCGCAGAGCACACGTTTACCAGCAGCTAAACATTTCTCAATGGCTTCGGGATGCAACTTGGGAGGCAGGCAGATGTCGATCAGATCGATCGTTTCGTCTTCCAGCATGGACTCAAGGGATTCATAGACATTCATTCCTGAAATATCGATTTGTTCACCAGGTGGGCCAAAATTGCCCTTCACACCGCGCCAGTCTCCCGACCTTTTGCCCGGATCCCGGCTTGAAAATGCTGCCATCTCGGCAATTTCGCTTCGCTGATACGCGAGGTAATGAATCCAGCTCATGAAGCCAACGCCGACAATTCCAGCCCGCATGCCGATTCTCCAGTTTTTGGTCTCGAACAAGTACTTTGATTTACAGGGGCTATGATCGTCGATCCTGTGCCGCTAAGAAAGATGGCGTTGGAACAAATCCCTTCTCATGAGTGCTGCTATGAAATTAGAAACTTCCCGCTCATTATTCACCATCCCGAGCTGTGCAACCCTGCTGCTGATCACCACGGTCAGTCAGGCCGAAGACTGGCCTGGTTGGCGTGGTCCAGAAGGAAACAACCATGCCTCGGCTGACACTGACGTTCCGCTACGCTGGGATATCGAGTCCGGGACCAATATCGTCTGGAAAACAGCTATTCCTGGACGCGGGCATTCATCGCCAGTTGTGGTCAAAGATTCCATTTTTCTCACCACAGCAGAAACAGATAAACAAACCCAATCACTACTGAAATTTGACCGTCAAAGCGGGCGAATGATGGACCAGTGGGTACTGCACCGAGGCACGTTGCCAAGACGCATCCACCCCAACAATTCCTACGCGTCACCGACACCCGTGTTTGATGGAGAAAATCTCTTCGTCGTCTTTCACACCGATGATGCGATCTGGTTGACGGCAGTCACAACGAGTGGCCAGAAAATCTGGAGCACTCGTGTCTGCGACTTCAAACCCAGTGCTTTCCAGTTTGGCTACGGTGCGAGCCCCCTGATCGAGGATGACCTTGTGATTGTCGCCGCTGAATACGATGGAGCTGCAAGTGGCATCTACGCGTTCAGTCGCCGAACAGGAAAACAGGTATGGATGCAATCACGGCCTGAAAACCTGAATTTTTCATCACCTATCATCGCAACGATCACAGGTCAAAGACAACTTTTACTTGCGGGTGCCGACAAAATCATTTCCTACGACCCACAAACGGGCCAAACACGCTGGTCGCTTGACGCAGGCACCGAAGCCATGTGCGGTACTGTGGCATGGGACGGTCGACGAGTACTTTTCAGTGGCGGTAATCCCGTCGCCGGCACTTGGTGTGTCAGTGGGGATGGCTCTCAAAAGTTGCTTTGGCAGAATCCTGTGATGTGCTATGAACAGTCACTTCTGACTATCAGGAACTATGCCTTCGCGATCGCTGACAATGGTGTGGCTTATTGCTGGCGCACTCAAGATGGAGTCGAAATGTGGAAGAAGCGACTTTTCGCCGGCCGCATCAGTGCCTCACCCCTGCTTGTGGATCAGCGTATCTACATCGCAGCTCAGAATGGCACCATCTATGTCATCTCCGCGATCCCCGATCGTTTTGACTTGCTCGCACAAAACCAAACGGGTGATTCGATCTTCGCCAGCCCAGTCGCAGTCGATGACCGTCTCTACATCAGGTGCGCAAAAGGACAAGGGCAAGATCGCAAAGAATATCTTGTGGCAGCTGGCGAGGTCACCGTAGAGAAAAAACGACGCCAGCGGTGAGTGCCACACGATCTACTGGCCAACCAAGATCGAAGGTGGAATCCGACTCAGGTTGGATTTTCGAACCAATCTAAGCAGCGTAGATCGACAGCAGCGGTTCTGATCAACGACGATGTCCGCCGGTCGCGCACGCATAAATCACGCCATTCCTGTGACTATTCGTCTCGGTTTCTTTGCTCAGTCCGACCAGCCCCGACCCGACATCACAAGCGCACCATGGAAAGTTCGCCAATCGACGACGGATGCCTCACTTCTTTTAGCCAAGCTGGACTATCCTGTTGGGCACCGATTCCATGAGGATCATCCCCAAGGTCGGAACCGTAACCTTCCCCATGAATCCAACTCCGTTGTCTGTCTCGCAAAGAGAATTGCCGTCAATGCTCAGATTCTTCGCCATTCTTTTGTTCTCAACGTTAACGATCAAATCTGCTTTCAGCGTAGAAGATGATCAAAAACCTCTGGAAACACTGCAAACGCCAGCAAGCAAGCCGGTAGTTAAAAGCGATCCCGTAGAACCGGCCGTCAAGATCGCAATCGATCACGATCGAGACGATGCTGCTGATCCGATGCGTCGAATGCAACGGGTTGCGACCGAAAAACAAACGGCTTCGTGGGGCCATTGGGGCAACCAACCGAACAAATACATGACGTGGGATCAGCACAGCAATCGACTGATACCTGTTTATACGTTTGGAATCATGCTGGACAAACTACGCGCCGAAGGTAGCGCGTACAGTGACCCGGAACGTCTAAAGAAAATTTACGGCAAAGTACCCAAAGGCACACTTAATCCATCAGCTCTTTATTTTGACCAAACAGATATCTACCGGCTCCAACAGGCAGCCATCGCTGCCGGATACACCAACATTATTCTAATGGTGTTTGATGGAATGGATTGGCAAACAACCCGAACTGCAAGTCTTTACAAACAGCACCGTTATGAAAGTGGTCGAGGAACAGGTCTTAGTTTCCAAGACGACCGGCGAGTGGAGACAGATTATGGGTTGATTTGCACTAGTCCAAAATCAGCCATCCTGAAATTCGACACGAACGCTCAAACGGTGTTGGATGGGGCTGGAGATCCCACTGGCGGATACGATCCGAGCCGTGGTGGAGAAGCACCTTGGCTAGAACAAAGCAAACGGAAATACCTGTTAGGCGAAGATCGTGAGCAGCCGCATACAGTGACTGACTCTGCGGCGTCTGGCACCAGCATGATGTCCGGTTACAAAACTTACAATGCTGCCATCAACGTTCTGGTAGATGGTAGCCACGTCATACCGATTGGACGTTCACTTCAAGCTGAAGACGGATTCAAGGTGGGTGTGGTGACGAGCGTGCCAGTCACACACGCAACACCTGCTTGTGCCTACGCCAATAACGTGACACGAAAAGACTATCAGGATATTGGCCGTGATCTGATTGGCCTGCCGTCATCTGCACATCGGAACACACCACTGCGAGGAGTGGATGTTCTGCTGGGCGGAGGATGGGGTGAAAAAAAGGATGCGGATACAGCTCAAGGTGATAATTTCATACCGGGCAATCCGTATTTGCATGAAGAAGATATCCGACGCGTCGACATTCAAAATGGTGGCAAATATGTCATCGCACAACGTACCCCAGGAAAGGCTGGAAAGCCGCTTCTGATGGCATCTGCCATGAAAGCCATTGACGAAGATCAGAGACTGCTCGGATTCTTCGGAACCCAAGGCGGCCACCTGCCTTACCAAACTGCAGACGGAAAATACAATCCCACGATCGACAACAAGGACGCAAAGGAGGAATACACAACCGCCGACATTACAGAAAATCCAACTCTCGCAGAAATGACGCGAGCAGCTCTGCTGGTCCTGGAACAGGCAGTCGACGGCTTCTGGTTGCTCGTCGAGGCTGGAGATGTTGATTGGGCAAATCACGCCAACAACGTCGATAACGCAATTGGCTCCGTGCTTAGCGGAGATGAAGCTTTTCGAGTCGTGATGGATTGGGTCGACGAAAACGATGCCTGGCCATACACCGCCGTGATTGTGACGGCTGACCACGGGCACTATCTGGTGATTGAAGATGCAGATCGTTTTGTCGAAGCTGGAAAACAAGATGAGACGGGCCAAAAGCAACAAAATCCAGCACTGGAAGTGATCACTCCGTAGGACTTGATGGCCAGTGAACACAATTAAATGAAACCAAAATTCACTGAAAACGCACTGGCAATCAATGTGACCCCGCGTTTTGGCTCAACGGGGGTTCAGTTTGGGATCACCGTTACATCCGAATGTGTTACCAGCATGAAATCGACTCTGATCCTCATTGCACCGTGACTCGCAGATCGACCGTCAAAATGCCAAGGCGTGAAAAGTCAATGCTTTGAAACCTATTCAACTGACGCAGACAGCGGTAGACTATCTGGCAGTCGTTCACCGGCGTTCGAGTTGCGACCAAGTTGATGGGCAGGCAAGCCATTGTCCTTCGCTCATGGCAACCAACCCGATCGCCGGTGTGTGACATCAATACCCTGCCAGTGCCACTCCCCGGAAAGACGAACCGGAACCACTACTCGTAGTTTGGTTCCAGTTTTTCCTACAAACGGGTTTGGTTGTTTGCTGCCCCTAGTCACACCGTGAATCTGCCGGATCCCCCTGCACCCGATGCCGCCATTGATATCCACCTTGTGGACGGAACTGGCGATATTGATGGCACCGATCAAGGTTCAAAACTTGAGCGATGCCAAGAGATCATCGGCTATCGTTTCCAAGATGAATCTCTTCTTTTGTCGGCTCTGACACACGCTTCAGGAGCATCTCATCGCCTTGCAAGCAACGAGAGACTCGAATTTCTGGGCGATGCAGTCCTCGGATTGACGGTTTGCCAATGGCTGTACGAAGATTATCCGGAGTACAACGAAGGAGATTTGACCAAGATCAAGTCCGCTGTTGTCAGTCGCCGCTCCTGCGGTAAAGCTGCCTGTGCACTGGGGCTCGACCGATGCCTGATCGTTGGCCGAGGCGTCACTCGCAATCGCAGTTTTCCAAGGTCGTTGGTCAGTGACGTGTTTGAATCAGTCATCGCAGCCCTGTACTTGGATGGTGGCAGTGAAATTGTCAAGACGCGACTCAAAGAATGGTTGGCCGATGAAGTTCACACTGCCGTCGAAAATCAGGGTGCAAGCAACTACAAATCATCACTGCAACAGTACGCGCAGCGCGAACTATCCAATACACCGATCTATCGACTGGTGCGTGAATCGGGCCCAGATCATCGAAAGTCGTTCCTGATCTCGGCTGTCATCGCTGATCGTGAGTTCACAGCCGCTTGGGGCAGCAATAAAAAAGATGCTGAACAAAGAGCAGCATCAAACGCACTTGCCGAGCTGCACAGCCAACCGCTGCCTTTCCCGAATGACTCGCGGGAAAACGAATCTACCACCGAGTGAGCATCTAGCTCCAAAACAGAAAACGCATTTGCCGAAGCAAACGCGTTGTCATTCGTGATTTCCGGAACCAACCGACTACTTGGTCGCTGCCGGCAGTGGGGGAAGCTCAGGCAATGCAAGTCCACCGGCTTGGGCTGGTGCTGCATTTGCCGGAACGCCAGTTCCAAGGTTTACAGTGGACGTCACTGGATTTGGATTCACGACTGCCACGGGTTCCGCGACTTCAGTGGATGCTTGGGCAATCGTTGCTTGAGGAGCAGGCTGAGCACCTGGACCAAGCTGGGCATCAATTTGCGTTAGCAGACTACGAGAACGATCCACCGCCAACTTCACGGCAGGATCAGCAACTCCCTCTTGCTGTGATTGCAAAGCCTGATTCAAGTAGCCACGAGCACCCGTCACTTGGCCGTTGCTGTAAAGCAAGTAAGCCATGTTGTAGTTCGCGATTGCGGGCTTATTGTTAGCAAGCAGCACCTGATAGGCGGCCATTGCCTCACCACCACCGAACCGGACACTGGCGAGACTGTTCGCATACTTAGAAGTCCCTGGTGCCAATTCCAATGATTTTTCAAGAGCAGCAACTGATTGCGGATAGTCCCCAGCAGTGTTCAGTGCCAAGCCCAACTCGTTGTACAGAAGTGCGTCTTCAGGAGCTCCAGCGATGGCTTGTTGAAAATACTGAACTGCCTGTTGTTGATTGCCTTGTCGCAAGTGCAATCGAGCAATGCTTGCAAGGGCGTCGGGATTGCCTGGCGCGCTTTGCAGAGCTTTGCCATAGCTTTCCATGGCCTTGGTATTATCACCGGTGGATTCCCAAAGCCGACCATTCGCTACATAAACTTCTGGCCCAACGCTTGCTGGCGTGTTAGCAAGGCTAAGTGGGTCACTGTTTACCTCTTCCTCGACCGTCTTTTCTTCGCCGAAGCGGAAGGCACCCGTGACAGCGTTCGTCGTTTTGGAAAATGCTTTCTTGGCATTGCCACCAAACGATGCAAGCTGACTCTTGGTTCCTTCAGCAGAAGCAGCGATCGCTTCACTGATACCCGGAGTCTGATCAACCACCGGTTCCTGTTTTGAGAAAGGATTTATCGAGGAGAGGGAAAAGCCGCCGCTGGTGCATCCGGTCATGGTGACCGTTGTTCCAACAACAAGGCTTGTGAAGAGAACTTGTCGAAGTTTTGGCACTGAATTCACGGCTAGTTTCTTTCTCCCCGGCATCACACCGATGTGCTGCAACAGTGAAAATGGATTGATGGTCTGATACCTCTCTACTGTTAAATGCGGATCGACCGTCCTGACCGGCAAACTTTAACGCCAATCATCAAAAGTGGCCGAAGAAACAAAAAAGGATGATTCCCCGAGAGGAACCATCCTTATTTTGAGTTTCACGATCGCCCTGAGGGATGGCCAGAGCTGGCAGCCAGCCCTTTCATTTCGGTCTCACTAATTAGTAATACCCGGTGTGCCACCGGCACTGCTGGTGGGCAATCGAGGTGCGGCGAGATTTTGCAGCCAATCACGGTTGATCTTTGTAGCCCAAGCTCCTGGCGAGTGATGCGGCTCGACGTCGGTAATCTGTACGTCAGGCACGGGTCCCTGTACATCAATCCTGCTGATCGTGTCACGCACAGCAGCAACTCGAGACGCTGTCTCGCGTTCACTGCCTGCACGCAGCACGAATACCGTCCGTCGTGCTTGAGGCGCTTGTGTGGCGATCCAATAGACACGTTTGTTCCCCGATGCCATCAAGGCGCCATCGTCTGGTCGGAACAACTCATGGCCAATCGTGTTGTGCATTCTCCAACCATTGGCCTTCATCATCTCGAATGGCGCAACCACATTCATTGCGTCAGCCTCATTGAATGGGGCAGGCCATGCGTTGTTACGATGGTAACCGACGTGCAGATTGTGCCAGAACTGATTCCAATCAGCGGAGACGGATGTGCCGGTCGTTACCAGAGCGACCACTGCAATGACCGCGCGGGTCAACGTGTTGTTGAGTTTCATGACAGGCAGTTCCTTCCGCCTCGCTCGCGGGCAGACATTGCAGTCTGCGATGTTATGGAATGATTTAGCGGCGACGCATCAATGCAACGCCCACCAAGTGTTGGTATCGGACACTGCACCACACTGACTGCTCAATCGCTCACAGATTCCATCCATTCGGTAAAACCGGAAAATTTTAATCCTCGAATGGCGTGACCGTCAGAACTTCACCCAACAGACCAATTTTGTCTCCCAGAGCCAATTGTTTGCGTCGCCGTGTCTCAACACTGCCATTAACCGTCACATCACCAGCCTGAATGTACATTTTTGCTTCGCCACCCGTCCCAACCATACCGCTTCGTTTGATAAAGTCATCAAGTCGTATGACAGATTTATCAGGTTGCTTATTCATTTAAATTGTCCTCATTGCGACTCTGGCACACAGTTACAAATTTCTCGGCTCAAAATTTGAGGGACACGCTCTTCTGCACCACCTCCCAACGTCGAAAGAACCACCTCAAAGACCACATGAAAACTGGGCCACCAAACAGTTCATTCTTCATTGCTCGCCTGCCACCTAGAGAAAAGTTGACCTCAATCGATGAACATGCAAGTCCATCAAATTGATTTTCACCGCCTCGACATGAAGACACGATTTCCGTTTCGGTACGGTATCGCAAGCATGTGTGAAGTTCCACATCTATTTGTGCGAATGCATGTAGAAATTGATAATCAAATGTGGCAGGGCACATCTTCAGAAGGTTTACCACCAAAGTGGTTCACCAAGAATCCTGAAACGGACTTCAAGACCGATGATTTACCTGAGATGCTGACCGTCATTAAACAGGCTGCACACTTTGCAATGACGGGAAATACACACCGCGATTTTTTTTCGTGGTGGATGAACCTCTCTGAGCAACAAACCGTTTGGGCAGCTGAAAATGGTCAGCCACCGCTGTTAGCCAATCTCGGCGTCAGCCTGATGGAACGTGCTGCACTGGATGCCAAGTGCCGACAACAAAAATCATCGCTTTTCACCGTTCTGTTTCAAAATCGATTAGGTATTGAATTATCGGCGATTCGCAGCCACTTGACCGGCATAAAACCATCGGACATTTTGCCGCCGCAACCACGCAGCCATGTGCAGCTCCGACACACCATTGGTCTTGGTGATCCCTTGACTGAGTCAGACATAGCAGTTGGTGAGAAACTGGCAGACAACCTACCGCACTGCCTGACGAGCAACATTGAGCGTTATGGTCTTCGCTATTTCAAGATCAAGCTTTCTGGGAATCTGGATTCTGACCTGCCTCGCATGCGAGTGCTGTCCAAACTGCTGAATGAACGAGTCGGTGAATCGATGCGATTCACACTGGATGGCAACGAGCAATACGCAACCATGGCGAGGTTTCAGGACCATTGGCAGGAACTGAATGGTGATGCATCGATTCGACGGATGGTGCAGCGTTCACTGTTATTCGTTGAACAACCTGTCCACCGCGATTCTGCGTTGCTGCCAGAGGTGAAGGAGACGTTGTCGGATTGGCAGGATGCTCCCCCTGTCATCATCGATGAATCTGATGCTGAGATTGATTCGCTGCCAACCGCGCTGAGGCTTGGTTATTCGGGGACGAGTCACAAAAACTGCAAAGGAATCATCAAGAGCATCGCTGCCCTGGGAACGATTAAAAAAGAGCAATCGGTCAATCGGCGACTCATCCTGTCTGCTGAGGACTTAGGGAACATCGGGCCCGTCGCCCTTTTGCAGGACTTGGCCGTCGTCGCTGCGTTGGGAATCCCACATGTCGAACGAAACGGCCACCATTACTTTGCCGGCTTGAGCATGTTTCCTGCACCGATTCAGAACCAGACGGCAAGGGACCATCCTGATCTCTACCAGCGTGAGGCTTCTGGTTTGTTGGCACTGCAACCCCGCCGTGGTCAACTGCAACTCAACAGCGTGAACGCTGCGCCGTTGGGGGTATCACAACAGATTGACCTGCAGTATTTCCGCCATTGGGATCTTTAGATTACTGTCAGCGTTGCAACGCTGTGCTGGGTCGTCCACACTATCGTTGTCACCCTCACCTTTTAGCCCACCGATTCCATGTCTGATTCGCCTAATTCAAACCGTCCTTGGTACCAACGCATCGGACCAGGATTGATCACTGCCTGTGTTGTCATCGGCCCCGGCAGCATCCTCACCAGTTCTAAAGTCGGAGCAAACGAGGGCTATTCCAAGCTATGGATCGTCCTTGCTTCCGTGGCGTTCATGCTGGTTTTCATGACGCTTGGAGCAAAGCTTGGGGCAGTGGCGAAGACCTCGCCCGGAAACCTAATCCGAAAGAAAGCAGGTCCACGGTTTGGCATCTTGGTTGGTTGCTGTGTGTTCTTCATTTCAGCTGCTTTTCAGTCAGGCAATAATCTGGGAGTCGCGGCTGCGATTGATGTCTTCACCGAATCTAAAACCTTGGTACCTTGCTTGGTTATCGCTTTTAACCTGATGGCCATCACGTTTCTTTTTGCTTTTAAGAACCTTTATCGCATCTTGGAACGTCTCATGATGTTCCTTGTTGCAATGATGTTGATCAGCTTTGCGATCAATCTAATCGTGCTTCGCCCTAATTTGGCCGATCTGCTGATGGGTTTCATTCCATTCGCTCAATCGACTGATTCCGCAACGACAAAAACAGAGGGGCTCGATGGCCTCATTTCACTGCTGGGGTTGATCGGAACAACTTTCGTCATCACTGCCGCTTTCTACCAATCCTATCTGGTCCGCCAAAAAGGCTGGGATGAGAAACAGGTTGAAAGTGGAATCGTGGATGCCCGTGTTGGCGCAGTCATCATGACCTTGATCACTGTCATGCTTGTGTCGACGGCCGCTGCAGGACTGTACGATGGTTCTTACATCGAACTAGCCAACCCGATTCAAGTGGCTGATGAACTGGAGCCGACGTTTGGCACACTCGGAAAATACATTTTCAGTCTGGGTTTGTTCTCTGCAGCCTTCTCATCATTTTTAGTCAACTCAATGATTGGAGGTTTCATCGTGTCAGATTGCCTCGGTTATAGTAGCGACCCTCACGATCGTGCTCCAAAAATCATGACCACGGTAGCATTACTGACAGGGATGGTCGTCGCATTGGCTGCATTAATACTCGACTTGGATATCGCCCCGACAATCATTGCCGCTCAGGCAGTGACCGTTGTTGGTGCGCCATTGATTGCTGGAGTTCTGCTTTGGCTTGCAAGCAGTAAAGACATCATGGGTTCCCATGCGGCACGTCCGGCAACCATCACCTTCGCAACGGTGGGGCTTGTCGTTTTGATTGCTATCGCTGCAAACACTGCGATCAATACAGTACCCACCAAGATCAGGAATTACATCAACAAGAACACGGAACAGCAGTCAAAGGACACAACGGACCCCGCCCCAGCAACACCGGCGAAAGATTGATGCCAAGTGTCAGGCATGCGGTGTTTCGACCGAGTGCAGTGTTCAGACCGTTCAAACAACTTGATTACCAGCAGTAACGAGCGGGCTGCCAATCCTGATTGGCAACCCCTTTGCAAAGAGGACAAATCGATGTGCGCGAACTCCTTCACTGAGAGTCAGTTACAGGAATTTCAGCGAACAGGACACGTGACGGTTGCCCATCTCTTTGATGCAGTGACCATTCAGTCCGTGCTCGATGACTTAACAATCTGGAGCAGTGAATTTCTCACCGCACTTCGCTCGGAGGACCGAGACTGGTTTCTTGAACACAGCACGCAAACGACAAAGTTGCTGCGAAAGCTGGATCATCCTGTGTTCCATCGTGAGTCATTTCGTAAACTTGCTACCCATGCGTGCTTGATCCCCATGATTCACCAACTGCTAGGTCCCGACTGCCACGTATTTTTTAGCCAGGTATTCATGAAGCCCCCAGAAGCGGGAACCCCAAAACCAATCCATCAGGACAATTTCTATTTCGGCCCTGACAACCTTGACGCCACATTGACAGTTTGGGTGGCTTTGGATGATGCAACACTGACCAATGGTTGCCTTCACTACTGCGATTACCACCAAACCGAAGTACTGCCGCACTTTGCCCCTGATGACGAACCTTACAATCTACAAATTGCTCCTGAACACTTTGATCAGGAACAATTGGTACCAGCCCCGATTGCCAGCGGTGGTGTTTCTTTCCATCACGGTAACACTCCACATTTTTCAGCGGCGAACCTGAGCAAGAACTCGCGCCGTGCAGTTGCCTTTCACTACCTCCGAAATGATGCAACGTTGATCCATTCGGGACTGAACTACGACCCTGCAATGCGGATGCACGTCGGATGAACAACTGGACAGTTGATCAATCGCCTTGTCTGCAGACACATCCAAGCCGAACATCATTCAACTGAAAAATCACGTGAATCACGAAATCAGGCTTTTCCAATTGACTGATATCCCCGGAGCGCTTGAATTGTGTCGTACCTCGGGCTGGAACCAACTAGCACCCGACTGGGAACGATTGATCGAGCATGAGCCAACAGCATGCTTTGTAATCAACGATCACGAAAAAATCATCGGAACAGTCACAACCACTTGCTACGGAACCCAATTGGCATGGATTGGCATGATGTTGGTCCACGAGGAATATCGCCGCCAAGGAATTGCAAAAGCACTGATCAAAACCTGTCTTGACCACTTACATTCAAGAAAAATCAGCTGCATCAAACTTGATGCTACGCCTACTGGAAAATTGGTTTATAACCAATTGGGTTTTCGTGACGAATGGTCATTCCATCGCTGGCAACGGGAAGGGGATGACTGCAGCACGGTGGTAGTACCTGAGTCAGATACAGGATGGAACTTGGATCTCGACGAAGTAGCGTTTGGTGTCTCGCGCGGTCAGTGGTTGAATCGACTGGCTAATCATTCCCGCGTCATACGCTATCGGGAAGGTTGCGGCATGGTGCGTGAAGGATACTTGGCTAGCTATGTCGGTCCCGTCATAGCTTCCAGTCCGGAGACGGCGAGACACATCATCGATAATTTATTGGGATCGACAAACCGCACTACGTTCTGGGATATCCCTCACCCCAATCACAACGCTATCGCATTAGCGCAAAATTACGGCTTCCAGCCTGTGAGAACGCTGACACGAATGTGGACAGGACCGGAACTCATTCGATGTGATCTCGATCTACAATACGCTATCTCTGACCCTGGCACCGGTTGACGCCAGACCTGCCTGACAATGCCACTGCTACTCTCGATGGAAATCATTCCGATGAATCGACTTGTCGCGATAATCATAATCACGCTTCTGTCCATCTACCCAGTCGTGGCTGAAGAATCAGAGCGAAAGCAGCAACGACCCAATCTCGTTTTCATTCTGCTCGATAACGTGGGAAAAGACTGGTTGAGAAGTTACGGCAGCCAGGAGAATCAAACCCCCAACATCGATCAACTGTGCGCAACGGGGATGAAGTTTCGAAATTTCTATGTCACACCGGTCTGCAGCACGACTCGAACCATGCTGTTGACGGGGCGGTATCCATTTCGAACAGGCTGGCACACACACCACGACTCAGCAATTTACGGTGGCGGGTTTTTGGATTGGAATCGCGAAACCTGTTTCGCAAAACTGCTGCAAGATGCAGGCTACAGAACTTGCATTTCTGGCAAGTGGCAGATCAATGATTTGTTCGCTCTGGGCCAGCAGAATGCCTTAGCAGAGCATGGTTTCGAAGATCACTGCATTTGGCCAGAAGCAAAACCCGGATTGCCGGGGCACAAGAAGCGTTATTGGGATCCCTATGTGATACGCAACGGTCAGAAAATCGCTGCCAACGGCAGATTTGGACCTGATGTTTTTACAGATCATTCGATTGAATTCATGAAACGGCACAGAGAGGAACCGTTCCTGATTTATCAATCGGCAATCCTTACACACATCCCAGTCACAACAACACCACATACACCTAACCAGAACGCATCTGCCAGAGAGAAGTTTGCGGGCATGGTTCATTATGCGGACCATCTGATTGGCCGCCTCACCCAAGCAATCACTGCACTGGGCTTGCGCGATAACACCCTCATTTTCATCGCCACTGACAATGGTACCGATAATGGCTCAGACCAAGGGATGCCAGAGAGCCTGGGTGGAATGAGGAACGGAAGGATCTCCGATGAGGGCATCTATTCACTGACCGAACGTGGCATCAATATGCCATTGATTGTGAATTGCCCAGCTTGGATCACAAAGGCCGTTGAAAGCGATGCGTTATTAAATGCTGCTGACATACTGCCCACCCTTGCCGACCTTGCCAACGCCTCCATTCCGGCCGCTCTCAGGATCGATGGTGAAAGCTTTGCTGATATCCTCAGAGAACAAAATGATGATTCTTGGACACGGCCATGGACCTTCACGCAATACGCCACGGACCGCGTTGTACGCGATCAACGCTACAAGCTTTACTCCGATGGGAACTTTTTCGATTTGGCCGTCGATCCATCGGAACAACGAGTGATTCCCCGTACGCAAAAAAATAATCCTGCTGAAAAACGGAGAACAGAACTCCAACAAGTGCTTGACCAACTTCCAGTCAACAGCGAACTACCATGGCAGTTCCGAAGCATCTCGGCGCGCAAAGCACGCGCCGCGAAAGACACACAACGAAGAGCAGTGTGGATCAGCAACCACATCGCACCGCCTGCTCAGTTAGCAGATTTCTACCAATGTCCACCTGCATATCAATCGCAGCTGGGAGACTATCGTTCCCCACTGGTGCGGAAAGATGGATCCACCGTCAAGACGCCAGCGGAGTGGCAGCAACGACGCTCAGAAATTGTTGATGACTGGCATAAAATCATGGGCCCATGGCCTGAACTATTCGCCCAACCTGAATTCGAACAGGTCGTCGTTACACGCCGTGAAAACATTACCCAACGACAATTAAAGATCAAGATCGGCATTGGGGGTGAAATGGTCGATGCTTTCATGTTGATCCCAGATGGTGATGGACCATTTCCAGCGGTGTTGGTTCCGTACTACGATGCCCAGACAGGTGTCGGGAAGGGTGTTGAATTACGAGATTTTGGGTGGCAGTTGGCAAAGCGAGGATTTGTCACCCTTTCGATTGGAAAACCCAATTCCGGAGTGAATTTCGACAACCCACGTGATGCTGGGCATCGTGGGCAGTACTTTGGCAGCGAAGGCAAAGTCGTCAAGACCCAACCTTTATCGGCGCTCGCGTTTGCTGCTGCTAACGCGCACACGTTTCTTGCGTCTCGTCCTGAGGTTTACCCGGATCGGATCGGCATTGTAGGGCATTCATTTGGGGGTAAATGGTCTCTGTTCGCCTCATGTCTTTACGAAAAGTTCGCCTGTGCGGCATGGTCCGATGCTGGAATTGTCTTCGATGAACGTGATCGCAGAAAAGAGAACCCTGGTGGCTCAGTAAATTACTGGGATGCTTGGTATTTGGGTTTTGAACTTGGTGAACCGAACACACCATCACGATCACAACGCTTCCGTAAATTACCGAGCGAGGGAGAACCACGCACAGGATCGTACAAAACATTGATTGAAGGAGGTCACGATCTTACCGAACTCCATGCCTTGATGGCCCCACGCCCGGTTCTGGTCTCAGGAGGCACTGCTGATCGGCCGGAACGCTGGCTTGCCTTGAATCACCTGATATCTGTCAACAAGTTGCTTGGTTACGAGAATCGTGTCGCCATGACCAATCGAGATACACATGGACCCAGCCCTGATTCCAATCAGCAGATCTACGAATTTTTTGAATGGTGGCTGCTGGAATCCAAACGTCAGCCCGTCGCGGAATAATATTTGAAGCCCACCCCGACGAGAAAATCCTGCCACCGATCTGACTGTACGATCTTATCGAGGCTGGCTATGATTCTGCGAAGCCGATGGCACGATTACCGGATCCAGTTGATCAATGTCCGGAATACCCAGAAACAATAACAGCAATGCCACAGAACTCCACCGAAGGTAAGGCATCGATTTCCTACAAGCCACTGGTGCAGGATGCCATCGTTCTGACTGGACCCACGGCATCAGGCAAGAGCGCAACAGCCATTGCTTTGGCACAGATCATCAATGGCGAAATCCTCTCACTTGATTCGATCGCTGTTTATCGTGGCATGAACATTGGTTCAGCCAAGCCAACCGCCAAAGATCAGCGGACTGCGCCACATCACTTAATCGATTTGGTGGAACCGACCGAGGACTTCAGTGTCGCCTGTTATCTTACAGCGGCACACATGGCAGTCGAACAAATCCGTCAACGAGGTCGGCATCCAATCTTTGTTGGTGGTACTCCCATGTTTTTAAAAGGAGTTCTGCGAGGCTTCGATCCCGGACCACCTGCCGACTGGAATTTCCGCCAAGCCGTTGAAGCGGACTTGGAAAATCATGGAATTGAAGCTTTGAGAGAGCGGTTGCAACAGGTTGATCCATTAGCCGCACACCGCATCGGTCCAAATGATGCCCGCAGGATGATTCGTGCCTTGGAAGTTTCCCATCAAACCGGTGTCCCCATCAGCCATCGCCAAATTCAATTTGATCACTATCAAGATCCGAATGAATGCAACGTTTTCACTTTGAATTGGCAGCGCTCACACCTACATGAACGAATCAATAGACGTGTCCAGCAAATGTTCGAAGATGGATTCGTTGCTGAAGTGCATCATCTACTCGAAACATACGGAAAACTATCTCGCACTGCCGCACAGGCGGTTGGCTATCGCGAGATCATCGATTGGATTTCACAAGACAATGACGACACCAGCGTGCTGATCGAAGAAGTGGCCGCCCACACTCGCCAACTGGCCCGTCGCCAAGAAACGTGGTTGCGCTCTTTCGAAGAACGGCGAATCATTGACGTGACGGAAACGGATGAACCTGAAGCAACTGCTGAAAAGATCGCAGAAAAGCTGTTCAACTTATAATACCGACACTCACTATTCGGCTTGGAACCAAAGTTTGCGAAGCAATGGTGTTTCCAGCGCTTGAGCTGATTGCAGACCGAATGAAGCAGTAGCACTCAAGTAACTAAACCCTTGGTCACAGTCATAAAGACATCTTCCAGGGTGGGGTCGCGATCATTGAACGACTTCATGCGTACGCCTGCTTTCAGCATTTCTTCCATCAGACTTGCCAAGCCCTCATCGTCCGTTTGGAGCTCAGCAACCACAGCTGTGGGAGCTATTTCGATCGATCTCAAATCAGGATTGCTACGCAGGATCGACATCCCAGCATCTTCACCCGAGACAAATTGAATCTCAACAATGCGATTGCGGCGGATCTGACGATAGACACTGTCGATGGGTCCATGCATCAGCAACTGTCCGCGCTCGATGATTCCAATGGAAGTGCAACAATCAGCCAACTCCGTCAGAATGTGACTACTGATCAAGATGGTTTTTCCCATCTTCCTTAATTCTTTGAGAAGCGCTTTGACTTCAACTCGTGCGCGTGGATCAAGACCACTTGCTGGCTCATCGAGGATCAGAACTGGGGGATCATGTACCAAAGTTTTTGCGAGACACAGCCTCTGTTTCATTCCACGTGACAGACCGTTGACAAAGTCATCGCGTTTGTGTGTCAGATCCAGTAGTTCAAGCACATTGTCAATGATATTTTTTCGTTCGACACGGCCAATTCGATAGGCGACGGCGAAGAAGTCAAGAAACTCCCAAACTCGCATTCCATCGTAAACACCAAAGTTGTCAGGCATGTAACCGACTGACTGACGCACCCCAACGGGATCACCCATGACGTCGCATCCTGCCACCTCACCGCGACCGCGACTTGCCCTTAGTAATGTTGCAAGGAAACGAATCGTAGTACTTTTCCCCGCACCATTGGGCCCGATGAATCCGAAGGTCTCGCCGGCTGCAATATGCAAGTCGATCGACTCTACAGCGGTGAAATCACCGTAATCTTTGCCAAAACCCTTGAGTGTGATCATGCGTCGTTTCTGATATTTCTGAAGGTAGGCTCGAAAACAGTTTTGGACAAAAAAGGAACTCAGGGCGTTTTGAGATCTGAGTCTCTCAAGACTCTCACTTCCGCTTTCGGAAGATTCACATCAGGTATTGGAGATGGCCATGGGCTGTATTCCAAATGCGCCAGAACTGTCGTTGTGGATGACACCTGAGTTGCTGACGGCGTGATTGTCATACCAGGCAGGGAATCATTGACCCGAGCAACCAATCTGGTTGAGCCCGGAACGATAGCACCAACTCGCACCAACGCCCGCTCCAGTGGATTCATTTCCTCGGACAGACTCTCAACGATCTCTTTCTCCAATGCTGGACGAAAACGCAGCTTGGTATTGGATTGCCCAGGGCAGGGGCCAACATTAGCGATCTCCATTTTCCCGAGCAGATCTTTTCGAAGCACAACGGCGTCAAACAACTCTCGATCTGTTCCGTTCACGAGATTTCCGTCGGCATCCAATGACAGTGATCCGCCCAATGAGAACATTTGCTCGGCGTGCAACATGCGAATTTGATTACTACCAACAATCATCCCGGACAGCATGGGCCCCTCGGCGTAACCAGTTTTGAAAACGGCAGAGATAGGTGGCGATTCCTCGCTCTGTCGAATCGGTAAAGCGGCTGCCCCAGGCGCGTCAAATGCAATCTCGTAAGTGCTGGACAGAGAGTTGTAGATCGCTGTGACTCGAGTCAGATGGGCACGATCACAGCCAGCTTGCACTTCCAACAACCCCAACTCGGTTTGCGATCGTGCAAAACCAATATCCAGACGTGCCTCACGAGCGACCCAAATCGCCCCGCCCATTGCAATGACAGGTACCGCAAGCCATGCGAATTCAAGCTTTCCCAAGATCCGGAAGATGAGGTAATTGACAGGAATCAGGATACACAAATAATAGCCAAGCGATCGGAGCACGAGCGAGGAATCAGGGATTTCGATCCCTGCTTCAGACCGCAATGTCTCCCTACAAAGACGAATTGCATCACTAGTGTCCGACCAGCCACCGATGCCCGACAGCGCATCAATTCTCGTATAAGCGTCCTGCCCGCTGAGAAATCCGATTGAGGGTGGTTTGACAACCTGAGTCGCTACCGGCAAAACAGCATCTCGCGCTGCGATTCGAAAACGCGTATTCATCGTCGAATCAGCAAATATCTCTTCACCCCCATTGGGTAACACGTAAGTTCGCAAGTTCGTCTTCGTCACACCGTCACCACTGGCGACTGGCTCTACCCGACGTGGAGGTCGCAACAACAACACGGAATTAACAAAACTGTCGTACGACTTCCAAGAGGTCAACCAGTCACTCATCAGATCGCAACGTGACTGAACCACACGACCACTGCCTGCTCGGAGTGATAAAATCAAATTGCCGCTTCCATCGATTGCTTCTGAATCTGTGTTTGCAACGCCATCAATGGCAACTCGACTCTCACGACCTTTCAACAAAGCCACCTGCTGGTCCGTCGAAGAATCATCAGGAACCTGCCAATTGGTAAGCAGCTCTGCTGCTGCATTTACGTCCAACTCGATATTTCCAGTCGGCCTCAGCGGCAACAAATCAGCAATACTGGATTTATTGATTGAGTCGGCTGCCGCCGCGCCATTAACGATCAATTGCCCACCATAGTGCACCCAATCTGCCAAAGCTGTTTGCTGTTGTGGCGTGAGAGCTTCCGGTGGCAGATCGTCCCAGAAGACGACAGCAGTGCTCGTCCAATCCAACATTGTCTCGGCCAACGGCAAAGGCAAAGGGTAATAGTCTTTTGGAGAAGGCGTGACCACTCTGTAATTGATCACCGGGTCGCCTAAATCAAAATTGCTCTCGTCACGAATTTTCCGTGTCCAATCAGAGACCTGAAACCGCGTGAATCGCTCGGGCCTTTCTGTCAAAACCACAAAGAAATATTCCGCGGGGCCCATGCTCGTAAACGGATATGCGCCACCAGAAAAAGACTCCGCACGTTCTGACGACACAAACCGGTTACTTAAGTAACACTTTGATTTTCCGTTAAAAAATCGCTTCGGGGTGTAGGTACGATAATCGATTTTTTTATTTTGCCCCTTCGGCATCACCACTGGTCGGCGAGAAATCATGCTGCCACTACGCAACGCCTCAGTGTCACTCCAACTCGCCTTTTTTTCACCTTGTTCAGATGGCATCCGAACCATCCCGGAAAGACTATTCAAGTCACCCCGTGAGTCAAAATTATTACTTTTCAAAGACTGAACAGCAGTGAACCAATGCCCTGGCTTGATTCCTGATGTGGTTACTTTCTCATCAGCGGGATAAGGCATGGGCCGCCCGGCCACGAAATCTTCCGCACTCAACTCTGTATCCCCATCGGGATTCACTGTCGAGTCTGTCTGACAGCCGTCACAGCCCACGATCAGCGGAAAGCACAAAACCGCAAAGAGGAGAGGAAAACGCGGCATCAATCAATGCGACTTTAAAAAAGGAGGATCAAAATTCGGGTGCCGGCATTCTAGCCGAAAACTGTGCGATCCAGTTACCAACCCATCACCATGTTTGACTCAATCGCCTTTCTTGCATGTTCCAGATCACTGCCAGTTTCCATTCGATACAAACGAATGGCATTCACTTTGTCACCTGCAGAGCGACTCAAACACTCACGAGCCACCGCGCACGGGTCCAACTTAGGCGTGGTCAATCCAAGCGCGCCTTTGCTGATAACCCAAGTATCTCGTGGCCGCTTTGTTAAACGAACCACGTCATCCGTGGGATAAGCATCCGCCACAACACTTCGGGCAGCAGACTCGTCATCGGCCCAAGTAATGATGATATGAGAATCTGTCTCGATTTCGAATAGAGGCATCGTCCGTCTCCCGCAGCCTGCTTAGTCACTGAAAACATGCGGAAATTATGACCGCGCCCCCATGATACCGAGGCCCGTCCATCATGCAAAACCTATTCGCAAGGCAGCCCTCACACTGATGGCTCCTATCAACGAACTTAAGTCTGTCAGCCTTCGTGAGCTGTCAACGGCAGAAAACATCACAAGGATGCCCCTGCCAAGGGCGACAAAAACTGCGAAGCAATCCGATTTCAGCGAGCACAAATCGGTAATTTCCTCGGGTTTCACTCGGAATCAAATCTTGCAAGCGACGAAACATACAGTCGGAACCGGCAAAGACAGGTGGCTCTCCGGTCAGCCCCCGTGCCAGTCAGGTGAATGCTGGCTGCGAAAAAATTCGCTATCCGATGACGACACCCGAAATTACAATGAGCGATTCTCGACAAACCCGATCAACTTCGAACGCTTCAGTCGCTGTAACTGGCTCTTCCCGGACTTGGCACGAAAGCCATCAATGATGCCGAATTCCGTTTCCGCGAAGACAAAGAAAGCCAGAAGCGACGGCGCTAGCGGAGACGCCCCCCCATTAGGTGACACTCATGCCGTGAAAGTACCGAACTAATTCGGCCCACGCCTCCAAAAACCACGAGGTCAACGATTGATTGGCAATGATCGGTTCGAACATGGTAAGCCTACTTATGACAGCAGCTAACTGCCTCTCCTCACAGGTTTTGAGCAAAATCACCAATTACTAGGTGAACATATGCTGCGATGTTGGAAGATTAGTGCACTTCGCACGGGATATGTAAAATTAACTCTCGCTATTTCCAGCAAATTCTGCCGCTGACACCGTTGCAATCGTCAAACTCCAACTTTTGGCGAAGTCGGCCGGAAAAACCAGTCGCAGAAAGGCCTTGCGAGTATCAGTTGTGTCGATATACTTTTCCCTCCAGCCATTGGCGCGGTAGCTCAATTGGTTAGAGCCCCGGACTGTCGATCCGGAGGTTGCGGGTTCGAGTCCCGTCCGCGTCGCTTCTATTTTCCGCTGCAATTTGCGGTTTTCTATGCAGCCTGTCGTTGCCCGACAGTGCGTGCCTCTCTCACGCAAGTGATCTATTTCCATTCGGTGACGGCCAACGCTCTGGGCTTAGGGTTCCTTCTCTGCAGACCGCGATTACTTCAGCGGAATGGAGTGAATCAAACACAGAAATGGGCAGGATCCGAAATGGCTCGGAATCTCCATCAGGTCGAACCCAGTACGTGGTCACCTGCTCGTTAGAACTCTCGGCATTGCATGGACCCACGGCATTGCATGGCCCCACGCATCGATTGGGTTCTACGATTGGGTTCTACGATTGGGTTCTACGATTGGGTTCTACGATGCCAAACTGGTTCTTCGTTCCCTCGGTCTATCATCTATTTCTGTTTCAGCGAACAAAAATGCCCTCAGCGTCAATTTGCACCGTGTTGACCGGCTCAAGATAGGTGGCTGATCCCCGAACGACCACAACATCACCCTTAGCTATGCCAAGTAGCTGTCGGGCATCCACTGCCATCACCTCACCAGAATCGTCCAGAATGCGTACGACTGCCTTGGGGGCGTTTTTCAACTTGCGTTTGCAAAATGGACAGTTGTCCGCATGGTCAGGATCACCCTTTGCATGGTCACCTTCGGGCAGTTGGGAAATCAAGAAGGATGCGACCCCATCCTGAAATGGTTCAACGTCTCCTGCATCGATGCGGCCAGAAATAGCAACCAGTGTAGGTTCAGTGACCGATTCCTTAATCTCGGTTGGTGTCCGCGGGTCCGCAGGCTCCGTTGTCAGAATGTATTTCCCACCCTCCGAGGATACCTCCTCGGAGTTCGTTACCGACTCTTTGGTATCACAGCCGACGGCTACGATACTAAGGAAAACGATCAGGCAAATAAGCTTCATCATTGACATGTCTCGCTATTCCTTCGAGATGTTTACCTGTGCCTTCAGTTCACTGATCGCATTTTCGATCTGCTCAGACACGTCGGAGTAGTCTTTTCCCTTCTCTGAGTTGTGCATTTTATCGTCAACAGCACCATAAGATGCAAAGAGTTGCTCGATCGCCTCACTCAGTTTCTTTTTGGTATCGTCATCCATGTCGGATTTCTCAACCAGCGTTTCCGTATTTCCCAAGAGATGGCCGACGTCATGGAGTGGCCCGTGAGCATCGTCTGTGTTGCCGGCAGCGAAGGCCTCTGCGATCGCTTTTTGTGTGGCAAGCAACTCAGTTACTGCCTCGTCATAGGTTTCCGGATCCTGGTGATGTTCATGATCGCCGTCAGTTGGCGGCAGCGAGGGATCTGAATCATCACCGTGGTCATGGTCGCCGTGATCACCATGGTCATGGTCGCCGTGATCAGCATGGTCATGGTCACCGTGATCAGCATGGTCATGGTCACCGTCGGCTTGGTGCGATGTGTCGGCTTGGCCGACTGTAGAACTCCCCGAATCCTGGCAGCCTAAAGTGGCAATCAGAAACGAGAGTAGCAAAGCGAACAGTGGGAACTCAATGAAATGACGCATACCGAACCATCGCGTGTGAGAGTGTAAAGACAAAAAACAGGTGCATCTCATACGACGATACCTCAAATGCAAATTAGTTGCAATTACGATTTTCTTACAAAGTTTGGGCCGCCGCGGGGTTCGTGACTGACGAATCAGTAGTGTACGCGACACGCAAACCTACAAGTGTACCTTTTGGCCACCCCATGTCGAAATCCGTGGTCAGTTGCTCAACTTTAATACCTCCTACTTCGACGAAGGAAGAGTTCAAAACGCGACAACCTGTCACAAAATCGCTTGATTTAAAGTTGAATTGAGCCTGCTAGTTTGCTGCAATTATATCTTGGTATACGAGGGACTGCTGATCGGACTTGGTGGCTGCCACGCAGCGAATAGAATGACGAAAATTCTTGCTGCCGAGCTTTCTGATTAATTCACCCGATCGGCTACAACCACTCCCGGTGAGCCAACCGCATGGAGCCGGTTCGCGAGCAGCCTGTTTCATCAGTGACTCAATTTGCTGTTCTCTTTGGAATCTTACTCGATTGCTAGGCTACCTCGATCCTTGCCATGAATTTTACTGCAACGGGACTGAGGCTACTTACAGAGCCACTATGGATGTTCGATCAACTCTCATTCTGAATGAATGGAACGTGCGTCTCGACCATTATCTGACAATCCGACGTTACTTCACTAAGCTCACTTGCACTCATTGCACCGACCACGCAAAAGTATCTCCGTGACTTCGCCGATCTCTTCACTCGTACGCTGACTGCCAGCAGTCAGCTTTACGTTATCCAAACACGAGATCGTGCCGCACACGACACACAGGAAATGCGGATGAGAATCATCATCCTCTTCACCTGATCGCAGTTCTTCAAACCGGTAAACGTGATCTCCAAGCTCAGTTCGCCTTAGCAGACCCGCTTCAGTCATATCATTCAAGTTTCGGAACGCCGTTGCTTTATCGACACCACTTTCACTTAGGCGAAGAGCGACCTCCGCGTGAGCCAAGGGGGCATTCGACTCACGCAACATCTGTAGTGTTGACACTCTTGCCGGCGTAGCTCGCAATCCCGCGGACCGGATTGCTTCTTTGATTTCGTTGAGCTGGATTTTTTGCTTCATCACTTCGCTGACACTCTGAATAGAACCGTGATAGTCACCGCTGACACCCTAAGGGTGTCAGCGGTGACTATGCACCAAGGAGGCGATAGGATCACCATCCGGTGCAATTTCATGCGAAACCAAAACAGCTTCGTTGCTGTGGCCCGCGAAAGATCGCAGCAGCCCGTTCGCAAGCGTTGGAATCAGGCAGATGAAATCCGCCTGTTACGATCTTAATCTCCGCAAATGGCTGCATCACGATCGCTCAGATTTGGCACGCCCCCTCACAGTTGCAGGTTAACGCAAGTGTATAAACATCGTTCTGTTTGTCAAGGATTTTGATCGCGGAGGCGTGAGACCCTTTCGCACGAGAATAACCAAATCTGCATTTTTATTTCGCGAAGAGTTGTATCGCAGTTCAGCATCATACTTCGCTTTCCATGCCAGCTTCTTTGTGCGCTTTCAGACCCGTTGTTTAACGTCGGTACCACGCAGAGAATCGATCGTTATACGACTATTCGTACAGGGTATGCAATTTGCCCCAACAAGAACCTTCTTCAGGATTTTGGTTGCTGATTATCGCTGCTCCTTTGCGGCAATGCTGTTTGGACGACCCTGTTACCTCGGTTATGGGAACGCGGGGCAATTTGCCCCGCTGGGGCAAACGGCGACGCGTTGCACATGGTTCTTTATCGAAAACCTCAGTGATTCGGCACTTTTCTTTGATTGGCACGCGTTATGCATTAACCACCGAGCACGTGAGTAACGCAACGTGCGTCACTCTCTTTTCAATGTCTTCAGTCGGGAGAGGCTCGTGTCCAGAAAATCTAAATCTTTTGAACGTGAGTCATCAGATCCGACACCGG
>JBPCVE010000294.1:0-21532 GCA_051010795.1 Rubripirellula sp. | reverse complement strand
AGAGTTCGCAAGGGAACGGGTCCGGAGCTGGAGTGAGCGAAAATCGCCGCCACCGGGCCGAAAAAGCTGGGCGTAGGCGCGTCTACCAGCTTCGTCCATGAATGCTATGTCAAAATGCTTCGTGCATTAAGGAGATTCGGCAGGTCTGATAAGCGAGCATCACGGGAATCACTGTTTTTTCTCTGCTCCCGGAATCGCCGGGCATCCGAACTGAAAAATCGTTAAACCTTCCCACCTTCGTTCTGCACCGTTTGACTGATAACATTTGCGTTAGCAACGCTCTGATTTACTCAATTTGATATGGACAGCCATGGAAGCCGGAATTGTTGGCTTGCCCAACGTTGGTAAGAGTACCCTGTTCAATGCTCTCACCAGCTCACAAGCAGCACAAAGCGAAAACTACCCGTTTTGCACGATTGAACCCAACGAGGGAATCGTCAACGTCCCTGATGAACGTCTCGGGAGAATCACGAAATTCATCGTTCCCCAGAAAACGATTCCGGCAACTCTCAAGTTGGTCGATATTGCAGGGATTGTGAAAGGCGCCAGTGATGGCGAGGGGCTTGGAAACAAGTTTCTCAGTCACATTCGCCAAGTGGACGCCATTGTCCAAGTCGTTCGCTGTTTCGAAGATCCCGACGTGATTCATGTTTCAGGTGAGGTCGATCCCATCGCAGATATCGAGATCATTGAAACAGAATTGATGTTGGCCGATATGCAAACCCTCGATAACGCACTGGGCAAGGCACAGCGAACAGCCCGCAGTGGTGACAAAGAGGCAAAGCTGAGGGTCGAGGTGATTGGGAAATGCAACCAGCATCTCGAAACCGACTCTCCTTTGAGAACCCTCGAACTGAATGAGGCCGAGGCTGCCGCTATTTCCAGTTATGGCCTGATGACGGCAAAGCCAGTGCTCTATGTCGCCAATGTGGATGAGTTGGACCTGGAAGGCAAGGATCCACTGGTTCAACGTGTTCGGGATCATGCTGAAAATAGTGGTGCTCGAGTGGTGTGCGTGTGCGCCAAACTCGAAGCAGAAATAGCAGAACTTGATGAGCAGGATCGGGCCGAAATGTTGTCTGAGGCGGGGCTGGAATATCCGGCGCTTAGTCAGATCGCCCGCGAGGCCTACCATACTCTCGGTTTGCAGAGCTACTTTACTGCAGGTGAGAAGGAGGTTCGTGCATGGACAGTGCCTGTTGGTGCTACCGCCCCTCAGGCTGCTGGCGTGATTCATACCGATTTTGAAAAAGGATTCATTCGCGTGGAGGTGTATACCTTGGATGATTTGGAAACACACGAGAGTGAGAAAGAAATTCGACAAGCAGGTAAACTGCGTGTGGAAGGAAAAAACTACGTTATGCAGGATGGTGATATCTGCCACTTCCTGTTCAACGTTTAAAACTGCTGACGAGCCTGTCCGCCAAATGCGGGGCCGCCCTGAGTAGAAAACATTCGTTTCCCCCTTTGAGGTTTTCATGAATAAGATGTTGATCCCGATTTTATTTGCCATTGGCACCGCTCTTTTCTGGGGTTGTTACGGTCCCACTATCGGAAACGCACAAACACCACGAGTTGATGGCAAGCCTCTGTTGCCGCCCGAGGGTTGGACCCCGTTCAAGCCTTATGTCTTCATCGGCATCGCGTACCTTGTCATTGCGGTCGCAGGTGGTCTGGTCATGATGAAGGTCAAAGGTGACAGTTTCAGTTTCACTGGCGCCCATTTTCCAACGATGAAGTGGGGATTCCTTGCAGGTACCCTCGGTGCGGCGGGAGCTCTTTGCTTGACGACAGCCATGATGACCAGTCGCGGAAATGCGTTGCTGGTGATGCCGATTGTGTTCGGAGGGGCCGTGTCGGTGACTGCGATCGTTTCAGTGATTCGATTGCATGACTTCAGTACGGTAAGTCCGTTGCTGTGGGTAGGTATGCTGGTTACCGTCGCGGGCGTTGTGACCGTTGCCATGAATACTCCCCACGGGCACGCGCCGGCGAAGCCAAAGACAGACGTGGTGGAAACTGCCGCAGGTAACGCAACGAACGCTACGGAATCAGTGGTAAGCGACACGTCGCAAGGATCCGGGGAAGCTTAGGCGGATGGCTTTAGAGAACTCCGATCCAGTGGAACAGGTGCGTGCCATCGACACCGAGGTGACGCACGTTTGGATGATACGCACTTTCCTCAAGCATGCAGACGAGGCTGAGGATGATGAGGATTTGCGCGCGATCGTGCGTGATCTGTACGATTTTATCCTAGCCGTAGGACCGTTGGACGAAGTGGAAGATCCAGCGGTCTATTTAAAAATGGCCAAGAAGAAAGCATCTAAACTGCGTCGTGCCACTGAGCTGTACGAAGAGATTCAGCCTGAAGTCAGTGGTCACACCAATTTTGTCATGGCGGCGCGCTCATTGAGAACCGCTGTGGACCGGATTCTTGCCGTGATCAAGTCGCGATAGATCCCCTCGTGGAAAAACTATTCGCGGCCGGGGTGGTCAACACGAAACTGGATCAGTCGTTGGGAATCGACTTCGGTGACGTAGATCGTTCGCCGATCGGGGCCACCAAAGCAAAGGTTGCTGGGACGTTTTCCCAGCACCGGCACCTCCCTCAGAATCTCACCGCTCGGCGTCATCTTGATCACCGTGCCCTTTCCGTGTCGAGTGATATACAGGTTCCCCTTGATGTCGCAGCGCATTCCGTCGAATCCGTGATCGTCGAAATGTCGTATCAAGCGTTTGTTGCTCAGGGTTCCTTCACTGCTCAGGTCAAACGCCCAAACGTTACGCTGCTTCGACTCATTGACGTACAGTGTTTTTCCGTCCGGGCTGACTTCGATGCCATTTGTGGTTCCCATGTCCTGTGCAAGCCGTGTGACAGTGCCCTTGCTGTCGATGCGCCATAAATTCCCGGTTCCTTCTTTCCAGCTGGGATCACTTGCATACAGAGTTTTTCCATCAGGACTCAGTGCCAAATCGTTGGGTTGATTCATGTCAGGATGGTGAGCATGCACGGAGATTTCTTTAGTGCGGGGGTCAACCCGCAGGATGTTGTGCTGCTTGTAGTCTGCAACAAAGAAAGTTCCGTCAGGAGCGAAACGGATTCCGTGTCCGATACTTCCCTCTGGTAATGCTACGAATAAGCTCGCTATGCCTTCGGGGGTAACTTTGCCAATTGTTCCTTGTCTCGCGAAGTTAACTACAAAGACATTTCCTGTCTGGTCACAGGCGGGACCTTCGATGCCGTTCGTGAAATCGTGGGGCCTGGTTAACACACGCGGAGTCCAAAGAGGGTCAGGTGCATTAAAGACGATATTGCTGGAGCCGCCAAACTTGGCTGGTAACGGCATCTGTGTCAGGTTCGACGCGGTGCCTGAGTTCATTTGCCAAGAGCCCGCAAGCGGGAATGTGTCAAGCCTATTCTCGATCTGGGGAGCGTCCAACATCCGGTTACCCTTGGTCTGAATGACCAGTAGATTTGCATCGTCAATCGTTACCGCGCTGCGAGGAACGAGGTGCAACTGACTGTGGGGTTGGCTGGTGCTGTTCTTTTGTTCAACGCCATTGAGCCAAACGCGGGCATCCTTCTGATGGTGGATGCGGATACCGATGGTTGATTCCATGGGGTTCTTGTTTGTACCGAACCATCTGTCGGGTATTCGCACGACACAGCGAAAGAAACGTGATTTTTCTGGAGGAGTGTGAGCGTTCTGCCTGGCAGAATCGGAGGCCGTGGCATCTTTGAGTTCCACCAATTGCCAGTGATCTGTTCTGGGTTCCCGGTCTCTGGTCGATGTGCTGTGTGTACCCGGTTTGCTGTCTGTGTCTGGTGTGCTGTCACCCTCGAATCGAAATGGTGTTCCGCCAATCCACTGGTCGCTGGTCATGGTGGGACACACGAAACGTTCGACATGTGAGATGACTCGCCGCGTTCCTTCGAAATGACTGACGTAGGGCCAGCGAGCGGGGTTGTACATGGTGTCAGTCATGTCTCGCATCAACACGACATTTTTTCCATTCCTTGCCATTTGTCGCAGGCCAAACGGTCGTCCCAGGACGCACATGTTGGTGTGAACACCAGTCAGCACTACATTTTTGATTTTTCGCTGGGCAAGGATATTCCAGACCTCGTCACCCCGGTCACTGATATAGTCTTTTTGTGAATCGATGGTGATTCCAGCGTTCTGCCGTTGCCAAGGCATGTTGGGGTTGCGCCCCATTTCAGTTAGCTTTTTTGCCCATGCGGCATGCACCGATCTGTCGTCGTCTTCACCACCGTCTGATTGATCAATTGGATAGGCGGCCTTTTCTTCTGCTGGGATCGCGGAGCACCATGAACGAATGTCGGTTGGTTGATTCTTTGCGTGCGGGGCAGCAATTGCGCGACGTCGAGCGGGATGGTCCTGATAGGCGTCCATGCAGTCACTCGGTGCGTGGATGATCGTTACGCCTTTGCCCCGGGCAGATTTCAGAACAGCATCAAGACGTGGCAGCAACTGCTGAAGGCGTGCAACCGCATTCGGACTGTGGTGATAGTCCCAGACATCGCACACGATGATTGCAGTTTCGGTGGGAGTCCATTTTTCATCGCGGCTGACCACGCTGAATTTGTCGGGATCACTCGGTGCCGGACGTTGTAGCTTCAACGAAACTTCGAGGTGTGCGACTGGAAGAGCGGATGCTTCTGAGAGAACCGGTGCGTCTGATAAAACGCGGGATGCTGGTGACAAGATAAAAGCCAAAGCGAGGGCAGCAAGCGGGTGTGCAGAGATTAGATCGAAGGCGGGGATTGGCTTTTTCAGCATTGTTTTCTCTTTTCGTTATCGGTGCAGTGGCGGGAGGATGGACTTTGCCGCGGAAGCAATCCCCTGTTTCACATGATAACAGTCGTGAAACAGTCACTGTTCGTCTCACTTGGCATGAAATTTCCGTTCAAGCCAAAACGGTCTAGCGATTAATGGCAGGCACGTGTTACAGACAGGCTCCATGAGTCATTTTTCGATTGAGGCTGCTTTTGACTGCTGATACCATTCCGTCCTGCTACCGCCATTGGCCGTGCAAAAACCTGTTTTGGGTTGCATGTGTCCTGGCTGTCGCATGCACTGGGTGTGTCCGGCGGCGGATGACGGTTCGAACCAGTCCTCCGGGAGCAACCGTTTCGATTGACAATCAAGTGATCGGAACTAGCCCTGCTGCCACTAGTTTTGTGCATTATGGCACACGCGAATTCCGGATTGAAAAAGACGGGTATCGCACCGAAGTGATTCGCCGGAAGATCAAACCACCTTGGTACGAGTGGCCAGGAATTGATTTTTTCTCAGAAACATTGTGGCCCGGTGAACTACGCGATGAGCGTATCATAGACGTGCAGCTCGCACCGAAAGAACTAGAGCCGGCAGAAGATTTGATGAATCGCGCTGATACACTACGTAGTCAGTCCAAAGCCGGAATCATCACCGCACCTCCTTGATCTGTTGACCATGTCGTATTCGAAAACGAGCGTTCTTTTCGCGCCCGTTTTGATTTTGGCGCTCCTGTCGCCTTCCTTGCTCGGTTTTGATTGCCTTGCTTTCCGTGATGTGGCATTTTTTTACACGCCGCTGTACGACTATGTCGCCGAACGTTGTAGTGAAGCGTGGCTGCCACTTTGGAATCCCCTGGATCAGACCGGGATGCCTCTGATTGGGGAAACGACATCAGCGGTGCTGTATCCGCTGCGTTACCTGATGTTTTCTCTGCCGATCTCGACCGAGCCAGCCATGGCTTGGTACGTGGCGGTGCATTTGATGATCGCATCCATGGCGGCAGGATTACTGGCTCGTTGGGCCGGTTGCCGACCGTTCGGTGCCACGATCGCGTCGTTGTTGTACCCGCTGTCTGGGTCGGTTCTGTTCCTGTACACCAACCCGCCTTTTTTAGTGGGGGCCGCTTGGTTGCCGATTGCTTTAGGAGCCATGCTGCTTCCTCAGGTAGGAAACCGGCGATTTCGAATCACTGTTGCCGGTTTAGCGATGGCAATGATGATTCTGGGTGGTGATCCGCAGTCAGCATTGCATGTGATGCTTGTGGTTTCTGTTGTTGGGCTAGTGCGTCTCGCCAAGCGGTCGGCAGATCGAATCGATGGGGTTGCGTTGGTTGGTGTCCCCATGCTCGCCGCCATCCTGTCGGCACCTCAACTGGTGGCATCCATCAGTTGGAGCCAGCAGAGTGAACGACTGCAACCGGTGATGAGTGAATCGTGGATGGATCCGCCCCAGGTCAATGGGATGCGTTCTCAGGCATTCCAATATTCTTTGCCGCCTTGGCATCTCGCTGAAATGGTAACGCCCAATGCGTTTGGATCTTTTATACCGATCAACCAGCGATTCAGTCGTTTGTGGGCAGGGGATGGGCGTGCATGGACACCTTCGATTTACATGGGCGTGGTGGCATTCCTTGCCTTGTGGATTCGATTGCGGTTTCGCCATGAACGCTTTTGTGGACCATGGTTGGCACTGTGTTGGATTTCGTTTTTGTTAACGCTTGGGCATTTTGGCTTGGCGTGGTTGGTCCAGTCAGGAACAGGCCGTCTGCTGAATTACGATAGTGCCATCGGTGGACCTTACTGGTTTCTGTACCAATTTCTGCCGGGTTATGATTCGTTTCGTTATCCAACCAAGTGGTTGCCGTTCTTCGCCTTGGCCGTGACCATGGTGACAGCGCAAATGTTCGATCGTCTGTCTGAGGAGCGACATGCAGTTTTTGCATCCCGCGTTTCGGCATCAGCCTTATGGCTTGCGGTTGGAACGATGGGCACCGCGATCGGAATTCAGATTTACCGATGGATGTTTTTTGAGGACTTGCGTCTCGTTCAAGGCACCAGCGATTCGTGGTGGGGGCCAATCAATGTGCTTGCAGGGTTGTCGCAATTAACAACGTCTCTTTTTCATTCCATGATTATTCTGCTGGCCATTTCATTGATCTTAAGGTTTCTGGGGCGATCCAAGGATAATCGCAGTCGCTGGGCAATGGCGGCGATCGCGGTGGTTTGTCTGGATCTCGGAATCAGTGGCCACGGCATGGTGCATCAGGTGTCCACCGCCGAGGTCAGCGAAGCGGTTCTGGCTTTGGGGCGACCAGCACGAACCGAAGGAAATCGCTGGATGCGAACCAAGACAGGTTCTGGTTGGCCTGCGGTGTGGACCCAAGGCAGCAGTGATGACCGTCTTTTGGAAGTTGAAGCCAGCAGTCGAGTGGCATGGTTCGGTCGTTGGCATCTTACCGCTCGGGTTCACATGCTGAACAACATGGTTTCCATTCGCAGTCGGAACATGGCTGTGTTCTGGCAAGCGATCAATCAATTGACTGCTGAATTGGAAGTGGGTGAGCAAGTTCGGTTGTGGCGTTCGTTGCGGATCTGGTTGGCGATGGAAGGTTTCGTACATGCCTCTGATCACGTTGATGTGGTCAATGTGAAAGGCAGGAAACTGGATTTGGTCGATCTGTCCTCCCGCTTTGAAGGACACAGGAGTGGTTTGAATGCATATCAGACTTGGGAGTTTTCTTCCAAACGTTTAACGCCTGCTATCTTGACTGATCGATTTCAGCAGGCAGGTTTTTTGCTCGATGAAAATGGTCAGCCTGATCCGAAACGCCAAACTCCTGTGGTTCAGTTGGTGGGGGATTCCAAGGCCACTGTGATTGATGATGACTGGCAGACCGGCAAGCCCTGGATTGATTCAAAAGCCTTTTGGAAGGCGAAGCGATTGCAGCAAGAACCTGATTCAACAGTCTATCAGGTGCAAGCTGAAACTCCGTTGTTGATCACGCGACCCATCATTCAGGATGGCAATTGGCACGCACGTTTTAGATCAGTTGAACCGGAAGCAGTTTTTTTTAAGTTTGACCGCAGATCATGGCGGACAGTGGAGGTGCATGGCGTTGACGGAATCACTCAGGGAGTGATCTTGCCAAGCGGTCAATGGTGGGTGGAATTCTACTATCAACCTTGGTGGTTGCCCTGGGCACTGCTCACGTGTTTTATCGGTTGGGTGGCCACGATCATCTGTTTCATTCTTTGTCAAAAAGATTGTGGGGCCACTGTCCCTGACGCTCCAGTTCCAGCAGAAGATGTTTCGTGCTGATGCCGCCTTTGGCACTGTATCCTTGCAGGTTGCCTGAGGTGGAAACGACGCGATGGCATGGAATGATTAGCAGGATCCGATTGCGTGACATGGCCGCTCCCACGGCACGACTTGCTCTTTCATTGCCAGCCAGTCCGGCAAGTTCTTTGTAGGTAATTGTGTTGCCAAATGGGATCTCAAGGCAGTGTGCATACACTCGTTGTGTGAAGGGTGTCCAGCCCGTGGGATCGAGCACAATGTCATGCCAAGAGACGTTTTTGCCTTCGAAGTAATCCTGCAGCCGTGTGTCAAGCATGCCGACCTGCTTTTGGAGGGCCGATGCGTCCTGTTGGGCTTGGTCGCTCGCTGGTGTTTGCCAACTTAGTTGGTGCAGGCCCTTGGTTGTCCAGTGTGACCAAAGTGGGCCTAAGGGACTGGCGTGCTGTGTTGTCAGAACGTTCCTGATGCGTGGCTTTGACGCTTTGGATCGAGGCATGAAAGTCAAACCTTCTCACTTGCCGATGCAGAAACGGCCAAAAACGCGATCAAGGATGTCGTCGGTGTAAACAGTCCCTGTCACTTCGCCAAGACATTGGGCGACGGTACGCAATTCAGCAGACACGAACTCGTGCCCTTCCTGATGAGTGGTTAATTGAATTGCCTGTTGAATCGCAGCGATTGCCTGGTGCAGAGATTGGCTGCAGCGGGCCGCCGTGCCAACGACCGAACCTATCTCTTCAGCATCATGCTGCTTTAGATTCTCGCAGATTGACTTCTTTAGACGATCGATCCCATCACCATTCAATGCACTGCACTGAATCCAAGGCGGGTTGATCTCAGGCAGGTTGGGGCCGGAGTTCAGGGTCGAGTCCATGACCGCGTCCATTTTGGTGGCGACCCAGAGATCAATGGTCTTCGGGTTTCGCGTGCGATTTGCCAATTCTTCTAATTCAATCGCGTTGGCAGCGAAGTCATCACTGCTTGAATCGACGCACCACAGTCGTACACGAGATTCACTGGTTGAGCGTCGTGATTGAGCTTGGGACCGCAGTGAGACTTCTGTTTCTGCCTCCTCGATACCTGCAGTGTCGATCAGGGTCAGGTGATTGCCCTCGAACTCGATATCAACCGTCACTGTGTCACGTGTTGTACCAGCTACCGGAGCCACAATCGCCACCTGTTGATCGGCCAGACGGTTGATCAAGCAACTCTTGCCTGCATTGGGAGGGCCACATAGTGCTACGGTGATGCGAGCAGAACCACCACCGCGGTTCTGCATCAGGCGAAGAGTTTGCTCAAGCTCAACGGCAATGGCAGACAGGCGATCCACAAGATCCTGATCACTGATAAATGAGATGTCTTCATCGACAAAGTCGAGCCCGGCTTCGACATCAGCAAGCAGGTCCAGCAGCGTGCTTCGCATTCGTTCCAGAGGTTGAGACAGATTACCGCTGAGTTGTCTGAGTGCGTGATCGAGTGTGCCACGTTGTTCTGCTTCGATGACGCCCAATACCGCTTCGGCTTGCGTCAGGTCGAGTCGACCGGCCAAAAAGGCACGCATGGTGTATTCACCAGGGCGGGCTGGTCGTGCACCACAGCGACCAGCTTTGTCAACTAATCCCTGTAGCAGTGGCAGTGAACCATAGGTGTGCAGTTCCGCTGAGGGTTGTCCGGTGTAACTGCGGTGGGTGGGCCACACCATCACATCAACGGCAAGCTTTCCAAGAGGGCTTCCGAGATCAACATGGGTGGAGAGTCGCTGGGGTCTTTTGATTCCCTCACACTGGACGCCCATCTGTTCGAGGATGGCCACGGTTTCACCGCCGGACATTCGGACAACACCACGGGGTGCAGGTGATGTCGGCGAGGCAATCGCGACGATCGTATCATCAGCATCAAGCAGAGTCATCTTCGCAGGATCCGTGTAGAGTTCCGAATCACTGTGTAGCGATCGTGGCGACGTTTTGGTCACGAGCCGAAAACGACAGGGAAGAACTGCTGACGCTTGCACCGGCCTGTCGCAGCGCATCGACCACGGCCTGTTGAGTTACAAGGTCACGCATGATGATAGGGGCCTTGCTCTGGTCTCCTGGGTAAATCACCAGTAGGGGAATCGACCGGGAATCCAGTTCGCTGAGCTTCTGCTTGATCTTCTCGTCAGGATCGGTCCAGTCAGCGTACATGGCGACCGCTCCCAGTTCGTCCATTACTTTTCGGGTCTTGGCAGTATTCAACGCGACCTCGTAATTGACAATGCAGTTGACGCACCACTTTGCACCAAAGTCGACCATCACCGTCTTGCCTTCGCTTTGCAGTTGTTGCAGTTGAGCTTCGTTGTAGTCCTTCCAGTCGAGTTCTTTGACCTGTTCAAGGAAATGAAACGCTCCCAGGCTGATCGCAGTCGCGGCGGCGATGCCACCAACCCATGCCGAAATGCGTTTCTTCAAGTCCGCGTAGTTAGGGACTTTTCCGATGATCCAGCATCCAAACCAGACAGCGATCAGCGAAACGAAGACAGGTACTTTTTGGGTGTCGCTAAATTGTGAGAAGAAGAAAGCAACTGTACCCAGAAACAGAAACGCCATCAGTTGCTTGAGCGTGACCATCCAGTCACCTGGTTTGGGTAACCATGCGATCAACTTTGGTCGAAATCCGATCAGCAGGTACGGAGCTGACATGCCCATTCCTACGGTCAAGAAGATGGCGATTGTCTGGGCGGGGGCGAGGTTCAACGTCAGTCCGAGGATGAATCCGAGCAGTGGACCACTGCATGGGGTGGCCATGATGGTGGCAAAGACACCTTTTGAGAACGCACCGAAAAAACCCTCGCGATTTTGTAGATCCTGTGAGGCTTTGCCCGCAGCCATACCAGGAACTGGGATTTCCCACACGTCCAGATAACTCAGTGCAAGAGCAAACAGAGTGAGTGTCAAACCGAGTCGGACGGGGAAGTAAGTGAACTGTTCACCCCAGCCAAATTTTGTCACGGCTGCAACGATCGCTAGAAGAGCGAAGACCGCCATGATGCCTGCCACGTAAGCCACGTTGAGTGTCAGGATTCGTTTGCGATCTTCTCCGGCCTGACTGACAAAACCCATGATTTTGAGGCCCACGACCGGGAGCACGCATGGCATCACATTCAGAATCAATCCACCAATAAACGCAAACAATAGAATCATGGGGAAGGCAGTGCTTGAATCAGCCTGCGCGTCGTTCGCCGCTGCAATGTTTGTGTCGGCTACACGAGGTTTTTCATTGGTTTCCGTTTTTCCGTCAGGTCCGAGCGGTGGGGTTGCGTTGTTGTCAGTACCGCCGCCCGTAGATGAAATGTCGTCTGCTGCTGACGGTTCGGCCGCACCAGCAGGTTTTGTGATCGGGTCGACCCACTTTGTTTCCGCAGCCGCATCCTTGGCATCGTTGGATTTGCCTGAGGTCAGCATGACTGCTGCGGGGCTTTCGATGGTCGAGTCAGCGACGTTCAACGGGGCTTTGAATTTGAGTGCTTGTGGCTGAAGACAACTGCCGTCAGTACAGGCTTGATAAGCGATCATCCCTTCGATCGTTTTGTTGCCGGGCTTTGTCGTGGTCGGAACCATGAATGGGATGCGCCAGGTCACCTTCCCTTTGAAGTAGCCATAGGGCAGCACGCCTTTCTTTTGCGTCACTGGAACGTTTGTAACTGGTTTTCCAATCTGCAAGCCAGACTTTGCTGTGATTACAAAATTGGTAGAAAGATCTGCATCATCGACAGCTGTTTCATAAACGTGATAGGTAGCATCTGGCGTCGCTGTGAAAATCAGCTCGCCCCACTGCCCTGCCTTGACGGTTGCTGGGAAAACAAAAGCGGTCCATGCCACGGCATAGTCGCCATCACGGAATGGTTTCGCGACTTCGCGGAACAGTGCTGATTCGGGGTTCACGTCCGACGTCAGTTGGCTTGGTTCGGTATCAGCACCAGAGTTGCTGACTGCGATGGCTTCGAGCGTTTCACCAACGGGCAAGCATGCTTCTTTACAGACCAGTCCATTGACTTGGACCGTGATTTTTCCATCAAATCCCGCAGGCGCCTGAATCGCTACCGACCATGTCACGTTGGATTCAAACTCTTCAACGGTCAGGCCCTTGTAGACAGACGAAACACTGCT
Organism: Rubripirellula sp.; assembly: GCA_051010795.1. Taxonomy (GTDB): domain Bacteria; phylum Planctomycetota; class Planctomycetia; order Pirellulales; family Pirellulaceae; genus Rubripirellula. Next base: position 9,288 of record JBPCVE010000294.1, on the reverse strand, counting down.
GTGCGGCTTGCGGTCTGGGGTGAATTTTCCCGTCAGCTTGACCTCGGCAGGCGACTTCACTGTCAAGGTGGTCGGGGTTGGACCACCCGCTGGCTGTGTCATGGAGTAGATATGCCAACCACTGCCCAAGGTTGCAGTCACGTCCAACTTACCTTTGCCAAGGTCATCGATCGTGTAGGTGGCTCGCCATTCGACCGGTTCTGCTGTCTCAGCACCAAACCCACCCAGCGAAAAATCGGGGAATAAATCAGCTCCTCCGCCAAAGCTGTCCTGAGCTTGAGCAGGAGCGATCCAGCAGCATCCCAGCAGAGCCAGCATGGGCAGCCAGCGCGGGGAGCTTGGAATCCAGCGTCGCATGGAAGAATTCATTCGTTTTCGCTCATTTTCACAGTGGTAATCGTCTCGCAGGTATTCTACGCCCCGCGGGATTTCCGGGTCAATATTCAGTCAGCGGTCAGCTGCGAGGCGTAGCGACTCGGATCAGGTTGTAAATTCGCTCTGCCAGTATCCCGGGTGGGGCGTCGAAATCCCGTCGTTCGATCAGCAACCACACCAGCCAATTCGCCAGACTGAGCCAAGTGCCCGCAAAGCAGAGATCTGACGCCAGTTTGAGGGTGGGGATCTCAGCGACGTGGTCAGTTGGTTCAGTATTTCCGCGATAACCCGCAAAAACCGCCTCCCAGATGTCCGCGGCTGAGTGCTGGCCCGGCAGGAAACTACCTGCCCAGCGAGCCAGGTCGGAGGCGGGTGTGTCGATGCGGACGGCATCAAAATCAATCAATCCGGTCGGCTTGCCCGCTGAGAACAGAAGGTGCTCAGCATGGACATCGCGCAAAACGTGTTGGGTGGCAAGGTTGCAACCCGAGTGTTCTGTTAATGATCGGTGGATTTGGGCACTGGCTTCATCCCATTTCCAATGCAATAGATTCGCGGCATCTCTCAGGGCAGCAGTGACGTCCGTTGGCAGAGCAGCCGCGTTGATCGCTTGGATTGGGATCGGAAAATGCTGTCTTCTTGAGGCGAGGGTCCTCAACCGTTCCTCGATGATGGGAGGTGGTTGATGCAATGATCCCAGCGATTTGGTGCAACCATGGAATTGCGAGATGGCCTCGGCACCCCGACGGATGGTGTTCAGATCAGCAGTGGTGGTCAGTGGCTTACCTGGACGCCAATGCGAAAGTTCCCACTGTTCCCCGTTGGTTGAGAGAACGGTGCCAGGCGAATCTGCTGGCAGTCCTTGGGTGAGCGGTGGAAAAATCACCGGAAGCGAGACGATTTCACAGCCTTCCTCCCAAGCGTGGCGGATGACACGGTGGATCGATTCGATTCGATTGCGTGAAAATGAATCGGGCCAACGCTTCAGTGCATACTCGCGGCCTTCGGTTGCTCGGCAGTGAGCGACAGTGCCACCACTGAGACCCGAAGCGAGTTTTCTGATGGAGCTGATTCCACACCGATTCACGACGGCTTGGACGATTGGCGGGGGAATGTCCGAGTCGATCATACGACAGTGCATTGATTCATGGGACGAAGCTTTTTTCGGTCTGCAGGGTTCAGCATGTTATTTTGAGAATTGTCTGGCTCCAGGAGCCAAGTCCGGAGGATTTTGGGTCGCAATGTGCATGCAAAAGAGGTTCAGACTCAGTAAATCACATGCGGGTTGATGAACACCGGCAGCAGTCATGCCGTGTCACCGGTAGACTGAGCGACAGCCAGCGAGCACGACGCCCCCCCAGCCATATGATACCTGTCTCGCGGCAGGTCTTGATGGGTGGCAATAATGCAACTGTAATTGATTCAGATCCATGCAAACCTGCAACCCAAAACAGCTATGACATCCGAATTGCCGCCCTATGATTGCTTTCTTCTCGTCTCCTTCGGTGGTCCGGAGGGTCAGAAGGAAGTGATGCCTTTCCTTGAGAACGTCCTGCGCGGTAAACGCGTTCCGCGGGAAAGGATGCTGGAGGTCGCCGAGCACTATAAGAAATTTGGCGGTATCAGTCCTATCAACCAGCAGAATCGTGAGCTTCTTCGAGTCATCGAATCCGAGTTCGAACGCGTTGGAGTTGATCTTCCGATCTATTGGGGAAACCGTAATTGGGATCCGCTGCTTCCAGATACCATCCGGCAGATGAGAGATGACGGGCGGAAACGAGCGATCGCCTTCTTCACCAGCATGTACAGTTGCTACAGCGGATGTCGCCAGTATCGCGAAAATATTGTCGCGGCACGAGAAGAAGTTGGGCCAGACGCCCCGCTGATCGAAAAGGTTCGTATGGGGTTCAACCATCCTAAATTTATCGAGGTGATGACAGCCAACCTCAGAGAGTCCATCGAAAAGTTGGGCAACACCGCTGAGCAATCGGTGGTCATGTTCACTGCTCACAGCATTCCATTGTCGATGTCCGGAAACTGCGACTATGAAAAACAGCTCAAGGAAACATGCCGCTTAGTTGCCGACTCTTGTGGTGTCAACCAATGGGATCTTGTTTACCAAAGCCGCAGTGGGCCACCGCAGCAACCGTGGCTTGAGCCTGATATCTGTGACGCAATCAAAGCCCGCGATGATGAACAGAAACTTGACAGTATCATCATCGTTCCGATTGGATTCATCAGTGATCACATGGAGGTCATGTTCGATCTGGATGAGGAAGCCGCTCAGGTCTGTGAAGAACGAGGGATTCGAATGCACCGGACTGGAACCGCTGGAATCGCAACCGGCTTTGTGGAAATGATCAGCGATCTCGTGCAGGAACGAGTCCATGGCAAGGAAGATCGAGCCGCCGTCGGTGAACTAGGAGCATGGCACGATGTGTGTCCGGAGGATTGCTGCCTCTACACACCGCAGCGTCCACCTGCTGCTGGCGGTCGTCCGCCGTCCGGGCGTCCTGCTAACGTTTGAAGCGAATCGCCTGCATGTGCAGTTCTGTAGATTCAGGACTGTGTTGGCTGAGCCGAGCGTCTGCTGCTGCCCCTTTTCACGAAGAGTGATGCCTAACAGATGGCAGTGGCAGACCCCAGTATATGAATCGAATCGAGACTGATGTCTCGTCACCGACCGCTGTCAAGTTCGCTGTCAAGTTCGCTAGCGTACTTCGTTTGCTGCCTCAGTGGAGCGTTTCTGGTGTCGGTAGGGATTGAATAACAGGTAGTTAAGGTGGCGATAAAGGTCGCTTGTCGCTAGCAGTTCGCCATGGTTACCTTCCCCAGCCAGCCGTGCTCCGTTGAGCAAAATCACGCGGTCCGCGGACCGCAATGATGGCAAGCGGCGAGGCAAGAGCACGACGAGAGTGCCCTGGCGCACCAGTTTTTTGAAGGCGTTCAAGCAGGGATCTTCTGCCATGTGTTCCGCCGGTGGTGGTGGTTCCAGAGCAAGTAGGATTGGCGGTTTGTGCAGCAGAGCTCGTGCGACCGCGATGCCATAAGTGGTTTCAACGCCTAGCATCGAGTCGTTCGCGCTGACGATTGTGTTGAGGCCCTCAGGCAATCGTTGAATCCTTTCGTAAACATTCACTTCGCGAAGGGCATCGAAGACATCACTGCTGCTGATGCCGCTGTCAGTACCACCCGACAGATTTTCAAGAATGGTTCCATCCCAGATCGGTCCATCCGGTTCGATCCACATCACATTTCTTGCCAGGGCTTGCGGGTGAATGTCACGAAGAGGGATACCGTCGATCGAAACACGGCCCTCACTCGGCAGACCAAAACCCATCAGTAACTCGGTCAAAGCACGCGTCGATACTTGCTCGGTTCCCAGCAACGCGATCAATTGTTCTGGGTAGAGTTCCAAGCTGAGATGGCTGAGGATTCGTTCCCCGTTGGAGTCGCTTAGGGTGACATCACGTATTTCGACATTGTCACGCAGTCCGGCCAAGCCGACTCGCTGCTCGCTGGGGGCCACTTCATCGCTCCGTTTGAGGTAGCGATAAATTGCATCGCTAGACTCTCCGCTTGTCGTCAATTGGCTGCCCAGACTCTGTAGTTGTCCCGCGGCGGAAGCGGCCCCGGCCAGAGCCAGGCCAAGAACCAACGCAGCGGGCACATTGAGACCGCTGTTGCTTCCTAACAGATTCACACCCAGCCCGAGAATCATCACTGCAATGGCGGTCGATACTGCCAGGAATACCAAGGGCCAAATGCGTGCCTGACGACTGTGCTGCACGTCAATTTTTCGAAACATGGAATCGAGTTCTTGCTGGTACGCCTGGTCTGCGATTCCTTGTGATTGGAGACGTGCTAACAGGGGAGCTTGGCCTACCAAGGAAGCCATTCGCTGTCTCGAACGCGGCACTTCCCAGTGTGTGAACTCAGCATCTTTCTGTTCGTGCAGCTTGCGGAAAAAACGACGGACGAGTACACCGCTGATCACAGCCAATACTGCCAGCCAAATGTTGAGCAGCAATGCCAAAAAGACGCAGCCGAGAAGAGTTAGCAAGCTACGGGGAACCGCTTGATACCATTGAGATAGCCCGGTTTGAATACGGGGCAGTTGATTGCCGATAATGTCATCGGCACGAACATGTTGGGCAGCGGCACCCTCTACCTCGGCACGTCGCAAACTTTGCTTGAGGATGCGTCCATGCAATGACTTCACAATCTGATTGGACCGGGCGTCGGCGTTTCGTCGCTGCAGCCATACACAACCTGCGAAAATCGTTGCGGCTAGCAGCGTGAAACCAACCAGTTGGGTCAGCTGCATGAGCGGGTTCTGTGAAATGAAGTCTTCGCTCAAAGGAATCGTCAGATGGGTTCCCAGCATAACTGCCGGTTCCTTGAGGCCCCGGGAGTCGAGCAGCATTGCGATCACGCCGACCAAAATCACTAAGGTCGGGACTAGCAAACCTGCCAAGCTGGACCACAGATAGGAGAGCTGGTAACCGCGAGCCTCAGGCTCACGTCGCAGTCTCGCGAGAGTGTTGAATCGACTCAATCTTGTCAGCTCCTATGAGAGATCGGCGTGGAGCAGACAGAAATGTGACTAGCGTTCAGGAACGAGCAGTGCCGCAAGCTCGTTTCTGTTCGTGGTCTCAGTCCTGCGAATCAAGCCAAGTCTCGGTCATCGAATAATAACATCGCGAGCATCCACACTGCGATGGTGAAACACACAAGGTAATTAAAGGCACCCGCCAAGTAGAGCACCGGAATCTGATTTCCTGCATCTACCGCCGATTGAACATTGAAAATGTTCAAGTTCGGCACCACCACCGCTATCAGCTTGCCTACAAACCCCACCAGCTCATTATTACCCTCCGTCGATGCCACCAGCGGAGAGGTCAGGTTTCCGATCACATAAATTACGAAACAGGTGATGAAATTGGCCAACAAAGGAAGCCTTGTGGCCAAGGCAACAGCAACCGCTCCAATCGCCATCGTTTCCATGAAGTAAAGCCCCAATACAGGAACGGTTGTGATGACTTCTTCGTGGCTTTCCTGCCAAGTTGTGTCGCCGCGACTGGTCTCTCTGGCATCGTAGATCGGCTTGTAGCTGATCACGACCAGCAGGACTGAAGCGATGATCAGGAACAGGACCAAAACTGAAAGCATGATGCCTGCATACTTCCCGAGGATGAATGAGCGACGGCTCACAGGCTTGCTGAGTACGGTCAGGGCCGTGCGGCCTTCGATCTCGTCACTGACGCTCGTGCCGGCACTCCAGACTGCCTGAACCATGCACAGAATCATGATCAACGTCACACCACTGTCCTTCAACAGGCGGATATCATCACCCAGTGTGTTGAAAGGATAAATGGCAAATAGCAACACGCCGACCAGGCCGATTGTGAGCAGCAGCAGGTACAACGGTTGGGCCATCTCGTTCTTGGCGGTCGACAGAGCAAGTGCCCAGACTCGTGGAGCAGCTTGTCTGAAAACCATGATCGCTGTGGTGGTCAGAAAAAACAGAATTGCAAGCAGCACGATGGATGATGCCTGGGGCACCAGCGGCACGTACTTGAATGTGAAAGCGACGGTCGCCGTATCCAACTCGCGGTTCTGGATGTGCAGCAGCGTTGGGTCTCCGGGAACCGGAGGGCTCTCGCGGTTCTCCGATCGGAACTCGATTTTTTCGCCCGCGTTGACTCTGGTCGGTGGTTTGAAAAAGTTAGCCGCGTCCGCGGCGTCCGCGATGAAAATGGTTCGATCGCTCTCGATCGTCAATTCGGCTGCGGATCGTAAGTTGTAGTCAATGTTGGCCGGTACGAAGGGGGCTAAATCGACTTCGGTATCGACGCTGTTCCCTGGAATCTTACAGACAGAGCGAACCGTGCCATCGCCCACTAAATTGACCTGAGGAATGGCCTCGATGAAGGACATTGGTTCGGTCAACATGGGGGTTGCAATCGCCGCAATCAACACAAACACGCCAGCGATCGAAAGCAGGTAAGGGACAATTCCCTCCGAAAGAATCTGAAGCCATTCCACTCGAGTGCGATGCCAGGCCCCGTAGATGACCCCGAATCCCAACACGACACCAATGCAAAACAGTGGTAAAAACAAAGCCTCGCCGTATTCAGGCGAGCGGGGGATGTAAATCGCGCACAGGGCGATCGTGATCAATCCGCCGATTAGCAGTGAGGCCGTGATCCCGCGTTTTGGCGAATCGGCCAGATTGCCAATTCCGGGTACGAACGAAAGAAGTGCTAGCGAGCCAAAAACGGCCGCCGAAACCAACGCCCCAATTCCGAGTCCCACGCCTATCAACCAAAGGGGGGTGAGCCACGTGGGAAGCCATTTCAACGCTTGCCCCAGCACAAGCCCTTGGTCCATCAGTCCAACAAAGGACAACATTTCGGTGGATCCAACCGTAAATTCAGCAAGGCAAGACGTCATTCCAAGCCACTCAAACATTGAAAACGAGAAGACGGGGGAGAAAGGCACCAGGCCATCAGTTGCCCGGAAATCATGCTCTCGACGCACAATTCATGGCAAATGCCGCTTTGAGGTACGCCTAGTGTAGGACTGCTACGCAAGCAATGAGAAAAAGGTTTGCCATCATTGGTGCCGTGCCAGCAGCTTTCTTATGGAATCTGGAATCGGAGTCTTGGTCAGATGGCTTCCCGCACCATGCTCAGTGCTATGGTTCAAGTAGCAGCAGACAGCCGCAAGCGTCCCCTCCGCAATCAATTCATCCCCGCGCAGGAATCGGCATTGGTATTCCACGCTGCTGTTGCCGATGTGCGTCACCCGAACTTGGATTTGGAGAAGGTCTTCGAATCGAGCGGCGACACAATAACGGCAGTTTGCTGCAATTCTCGGCCAAGTCACCGGCGGCAATGTGGTTCCATCGGGCAGTTGGGTCTCCGATTCTGGCAGAACAGGAATCCCTAAGGAACGGAGCATTGCATGCTCGGCCGCTTCCATCATCGGGAAAAAAGCTGAAAAATGAACAATTCCAGCTGCGTCCGTGTCTCGGAATTCAATTCTGCGTTCAATTGAAAAAGTCATGGCAGCTTCTGGGGACGGCTTGGGTGAGGGCTGGAAAACAGGTTTTCAGTAGCCAATGGGAGTTTAACCGATTCACAAATGCGGTGGTCAGTTCAACGATGTTGACGGCATCGGAGCCGAAACGGCTTGTGGCTGTTGGGAACTGAAAAGCCAGGCTACGGGGGGTGGGCGATCTTGGCCGCTTATCCGCACGGTCCGTAATTTCGAATGTCAGTTCCCAGATGTCAGCTGTTTGCGTGAAGAGAAGTTGAAACTCTGAGCAATCCAAGCCCGACTTGCGGTTGGGGCATCTGCGAGTATCGACGCCGCGTTAGTAAGGCGGATCCCTAACGCAGTTCGGAGCCGTTTTTGGCAGACGCAGGCGTTACGTCCGTGGCGGGCCGATCAAAACGAGTAGTTGCGGAAAGCCTCGCTCAGAAAAGGTCTGAGAGCATTGATCGCACAAAAGATTGAGGCGACCTCGTCTATTTGGGCTAAATGCCGTTCCAGTAGGTTGAATCAGGATTTGATCGTCGGCAACCAGATCGTGAACGCTGCATCATTGATGCAGCATGTGACACGGTGCTCGGTGATCCCGATTTGCGGGAGCAATGCCAGAGCGGCTGTTTGTTAGCTCAAGCCCTTGTTTTCTAGGGAATCAATTTGCCAACGGGGCAATCCAAAAGGGCTGGCATTCGCCGAAGCGAACAATTACTCGCCAACGAATGGCAGCAATGCCATGAAACGCGCACGTTTGACTGCGGCAGTGACTGCGTGCTGGCTGGCAGCAGTACAACCACTCTTGCGGCGGCCCACGATGCGGCCTTGGCGATTCACCATTTTTTTGAGTAATTCGACGTCTTTATAGTCGACGAACATCGGTCGCGGCCGCTGGCCATCGACGAAGATAGGATCCTTCTTACGGGTCCTGGAGCGAACACGGGAGCGTTTTCGGGCACGACTACGCGTGCTCATTGGTCTTGGAGGCATTGGTGTCTCAAATAGAGAGGCGAACGGTCTAAACGGCCGACAATCACAGATTATCGACTCGCCAAAAAATGATCATGAGACCGTCTGTGCAGCCCGAATGACGGGGTAGCGAACGGCCGTGGGCAGAGTATGTCCCCGCGGAAACTTAGTCGCAAGGGGAAATTGGACCAAGATTTGCCCTTTCGCGAACCAAAAACCTTTGCCATATTTCCCAAATGCTTCGGTGAACGGGAGTTTTACGGCTATGTAACGGTGTTCCAGGACAGTCTGGGGCGATTCGAACGCAGCCCGTGATCCACTTGTTTCATCGTCCATTGCAAGCAGACTGGCAGGAAAAACTTGTTGCCGACTCTGATTGCGCCATTTTGCAAGCGTCCCGTCCAGCAGCGTCCACACGACTGTTGGCACAACACGAGGCTCAGTTGAGGGACGGGTGCAGGGAATTCGATGCACTCGATGCACGCCGAGCGGTAAACGCTGGCGTTATCCGCTGCGATCGAACGTCGCTTTGATCGCGACCTCGACGCCGGCGGGTGAAGCGAGCTGCGTTCAAAGTTCTGCACACACCGAATCGTCAGATAGCTGGGCAACCAAGCTGGCGAGCGCCTCGAACAACATCGTAAGTAAGAATAGCCATCCACAACCCCCCGGCGTGAACCACGCCCAAACAAAACTGAGCTCTCCTTCAGCATCGATTGAAATCTTTCATACGGCACGGCCTGTTCGTCGTGTCTCCATCGAAGCCAGAAGCGATAGCCCTGTTCAGGTGAAAGTTATGAGTCTGGATAAACTGAGAAACATCGGGATTAGCGCGCACATCGATTCAGGGAAAACAACCTTGAGCGAGCGTGTCCTTTTTTACACCGGACGGAT
>JBPCVE010000293.1:0-31064 GCA_051010795.1 Rubripirellula sp. | reverse complement strand
GTGTACCGGTGGAACAGCAGCCGGCCGTTGAGCGACGGCGGCGAAACCGTCTCGTCGGCAGGAGCCACGCTGAGACTACCCCCCAACGCCAGCCCGGCGATGAGCGCACATGAGACATGTGACCAATTCAACATCTAAAACTCCGTTGGCCTAACGACCACAATCACCGGGTTGCCGCCAGCGATTCTCAATTGCAGATTCGGCCCGGACGGCAACTCCGGTGCATTGTTTTGTTATCCGCCGTTTTGACCGGTGAACGTGACCTTGGTTTTCATGGTTTGACTCGTAAGTCTTTAACTGGGATGACTACAAGTTCCGCACTGTTGTTGTTCCATAGTTCGCGACCTTTTCCGATGCGACCGGCGTTGCCGCCGTTGTTGGAATATGCAACATAGAGTTTGCCTTCTCGTTCGATAGCTTACGGGTAGGAAAGAGCTGATTGGGGATTGGATTCGCCGGGACCGCCGGAAAACACAGCATCGCGAATTACAAAGACTTTGCTGAATGCGTGTTGGCCCGGTTTGGTCACGGCAATGGTCAACGGTGATCGTCGCTTTCCACTATCGGCTGTAGTCGTGCACACGAGATACCGCTGACCAGTGCTCAACAGGCCCGCGCAGGGCTTACTGGTGGTCATCGGCAGATTACTGGGCAACATCTCGCTCCAAGTGCGGCCATAATCGTCACTCACGGCGACAAGCGCCTTCGCCTCTGCTCCGTAGCGGGAGATGCTTGTCACATGATTTTGCTTCACAATGACGGTGGATTCACCCCACATTTTCCTGTCTTTAGCGGTTGGGATGGCGACGACATCCCATTTTGTAAAGTCATCGCCATGACTAATCGCAACTACCGCAGGATTGCCGTTGCCGACCTTCAGGCCCGCCATAATCCAGTGGCCATCATCCATTCTAATAGGTTGCTGCATGGGCCAGAAACCATTTTCGATGACTGTCCCCTTTGGCTGCCACTCGTCCTTCGCTGAATCGAGGACGTAAGCACGAGTGTGAACATCCTTCATGACGCCGCTATACGCGCCTTGAAACGCCCAGAGACGTCCGTCATGCGAGGCGAACGCACCGTGGCTTACGCCGATATTCGGCTCTACACCCGAATCAATGGTTCTTACCTCGCTCCATGTTCGGCCATTGTCCTCACTCACGCACCAGCGAGCTTCTTCGGTGTCCGTGTTCTCGCCTCCTTGGTTGTGGCCAAAGGAGGCATAGAGCTTCCCATTGTGGAAGCACAATGCGACGCCGTGCAGAAACCGATAGCCGTCTTTAGAGAATTCGTAGGGCTTGATCACCGAAAACCGAGCGTGCGGAAGTTTTGCTAGCTCAGCAACGTTGGGTACAGGTTTTGATGTATCCCATAGTCGTGAATCGGTGGGTTCGTTAGCGTGCAACACTGACAACGAGACGAGGAACAGGGTGGTGATAAAGGTGTGCGTGTGGTTCATGGGGTGGGGCTTGCGGTGATGTGGTCAAATCGCTTGCGATAAAGCCGAGGACAAAACGCGGATCATTGACACGCTCGTTTTCGTGACTGTGTGAGATGTCCAGACGTTGCGGAATCTCAGCCGGATAACGACCACGATAACCGGGCCGAGTGAAAGGTTTGAATGAGCGAAGCGAAAGCGCGAGGCAAATCGGCTCCGGTTCATTGTGTGGTTATGCGGCGTCCCTGAAGCAGAGCACAGAGAACAACCAACTCCCCTGATTCTACAGCGCTAGACGCGTCACAATCAAATCGAACGATCACCAATCCATTGACCTAGCATCAAGCCTGCCCGTACGAACGACGTTTCGTGGCAATGACGCCATCAATCATCCAAGCGCAATTTCAATCTCTTCGCACGCATAACGTCAACGATCACCTGGCACGAACGGAAATCTAACCACTTCACACCCGCCCGGATGAGTGCTCCGTGTGCATCGTATTGTTATCCAGCGTTCTGTCCACCGAATTCGCCAACCGGTGCCGACCACGTTTCAATAAGCTGTAAGTCTATCATGTCAGCCTGCAATTGCGACGCGACAAGATCACCACGTTTTGTTGTCACAAGATAAGCCGTACCGTCACCGTACGACAGGTATGTGTTGTAAATCCATCTATCAAGCGGGAGGCTGTCAGCATTGAGCTCATATTTCACTGATTCAAAACGCTCAGAAAGCGAAGTAATCGGTACGGGTGTAAGAGATTCAACGTCATCAGGCGTCCACCAACAGTATTTCGCCTTGCCCTTCCATCCGGGCTGGTCAACGATCAAGGTTCCTGATCCGCCACGTCCCGAAATCTCCTCGGACGCCAGTGTTCGGCCTGAGCATCGCATTCGCTGGAACCATTGACGATGTTCAAAATACCCACGCACCGAAAGTGGAATCACCATGATTCCGAGCGTGCCGAAAACAAGAATGCCGAGCGCGAGACCAAACGGTGCGAGCAAAACTGTCACGACCGTTTGGGCAAATCGGTTCATTCTGGTTGCTTCATCTGTTCAGCCGGATAACGCCAAAGCTGACCGGACGGCCGCCAATCAGCCCTCCACTCGATTTCCACCGAATCGGCCGCTCCGGTCGAGCGTCTGGTTAGGCCTTGACCTGTGGCCCCGTGGCCCTCTGGCGAAACGGTCGCTGACTTCTGTGCGGCAGCGCCGTCAAGCCCTATCGGTATCATGGCAGTAATGAAACACGCCTCAGATCCCACTCATTTTCATCCGGGCAATCTTGCTGCTCACGGTCAAACACGCAATGAGTTTGGATTCCATTTCGGAATGTAGCCTGCGTTTTTCCAAGCTACCATAGCTTCCTTCCAGGCTTTACTCGGCATGTAATGGCCACTATCAAAGTCAAGCAGCACGGTACGGGTTTCCAATACGGGAGGCACGTAGCCTTCCAACTTAAGACTGATTTCTTTTGCCTGCTTTTTATAGTAATCGAGATTCTCCTGCAGCTCGCCTTTTGGATCAACTTCTTCATCGATTCGCTTTTGCAGGTCTAGTGCCCGCTGCTCGCGCTCCTTCATCGTTTTATACATGTCTGTTCGATCGTCGATTTCGAGTTGAGCTGTCCCGGCTGCCTTGCATGTCTTGCCGACTGCGACGACGGAGTGCTTAGTATGTTCACCTGACCCTATAGAAATAATGTCTTCAACATCGACAGTGTAAAGAACCTTGAAGCCCTTGTTCATAACGGATTCAAAAGCCTCTTTAGTACGGTCGTTGTAGTGAATTACGAAGCTAGAGGTGAGCGGGTCCTTTCTTTGAAGCCGGTTTTGTTTTTGGCGAGCAAGAAAAGAACGAATTTCGCCAATGAGCGCGGAAGATTTGTGGTTCGGGAAGGTAAGTTTCGAATCTGGGACAATCTCACCGCCCTGATTGAGAACCTCCAGGCGTATCTGCTTCACCTGTTGGGTCAAGTGTTCGAGTTTGACTTGTAAGGTGCTATATTCGGATTCGTTGACATCACTGCGGTACTGAATAATCTGAAATTCATGAAGCAGATTCTTCACGGTCTGTCGGCTGCGTATGAAGTCCTCCAGCGATGCCAAGTATTTGCCCACCTCTTCTTCTTTGGCCAGCAATGCCTTCTCTTGCGTTGAATACCAGCCCCAATTGGATAAGGCTCCGCACCAAGAAAAGCGAGCAAATCTCATTTTCAACTCCAGCTAACTTGTTTATATGCGGTCGATCTGGGAAATAACCTGGTCACGCAGCATTATGACCGGTCGGAGATCAGCTCAACCATGACCTATTTGCCTCGCGGTGGCAAATTAATCTTGAATAGTGGCAAACCAGTTTACTTGCTGAACAGCAAGTGTACAACTCGAAACGGACCGTCTCACTCGCACGTTAAGGGCACAACGATGAGAGAATTCAAGAATCACGATACGGCGAAACGGGCGCCTCTTGATTGGGCGAAAATCTGGTACTCAAAACTCGCCGGCTTCCACAAAATCAGCAACAAACAAAACTGGTTTTTTGGCTCCGACGACGTGATCGCGTACCTTGTGCACCAGAAGCACGTCGGCGCACCAGCGTGGAAGCGACTGAAAATTGCTCAGGGATTGGCTCTTTACAAAGCTGAGTTTCTAAACAACCGTGACGAACAGCTCAATGATGTTTGCAATCAACTCAAGCTGCTGATCGCTCGTGAAAGGAGCGTCCAAGACGAGACACCTTCCTCCGACCTGATTGGCAGGATCGATGCTAGCGAAGCACCCGTTATCCAGCAAATGCGCCGTGTCATGCGGCTCAACCAACTGGCATGGAATACGGAGAAGGCTTACATCAGCAAACTCCGTGAATTTTTCACCGCCAGACAGCTTTGGCAGGAGGTTACTGCCGGAAGCCCATCCAATGGATAGGGTGTGAGTCATATTGGCCCCCGCGACGTCGAGGCTCATTTGACTGCCTTGGCAGTCGACTTGGACGTTGCGGAATCGACGCAGGACCAAGCTTTTCACGCGATTGCCTACCTTTTTAAACACGTGCTTGAGCGAGAGCTCAACTGCATCGATGCGATCCGCAGTAACAAACCGAAACGCGTGCCTACGGTGATGAGCCAAAACGAGGTCACGGAACTGCTCGATGGCCTTCAGGGCGTTTACAAGCTGATGGGCCAACTCATGCATGGTGCTGGACTGCGTCTAAGCGAATGCCTGCAACTACGAATCAAGGACATCGACTTCGATCAGAAATTGATCATGGTCCGCGCCTCCAAAGGCAAGAAAGATCGCGTTACTCCGCTGCCCGACATGTCAAGAGCCGCCCTGCAGCTGAAGATGACATGGCGACACGCGTTACATCAACAAGACCTGGAAGACGAGACCGCCTCGGTCTACCTACCGCATGCCTTGGATCGTAAGTATCCGGCCGCACATCGCGAGTTCGCGTGGCAATACATCTTCGCTTCACATCGCCGCTCAAAGCATCCACGCACCGACCGACTGCAACGTCACCATCTTCACAAAGATACTTTTCCCGATCAATTGAAAAGAACCCTTGCAAGAACGACTATCAGAAAACGAGTCACGTCGCACGTATTTCGCCATTCGTTCGCGACACACTTATTAATGGCGGGTGCAGATATCAGAACGGTGCAAGAATTACTGGGACACAACGATGTTAGCACCACGATGATCTACTTGCATTGTCTTAATGATCGCGGATCCACCGTCGTGAGTCTTCTTGATCGGCTGGAAGCATCCAGTCCTTCACGTGAGCTGGCTCGTCATGGAGCATCGCCCCTGGTCTGTTCCTAGTTTGCGAGGTGGCCACAACATCTCATGAGGTACAAAAAGCTCTGCGATATGTTGCTTTAGCGGGTACCGGGTGCGACCTGGCTTGAGCCTTCCGCGGGATTAGCGCGTTCTCCGTGACCGACGTGTCTGAAGGAGACCATGACATCAGTTTTCAGTGGCCTCAGTTTTGTCCTTGGGACCGGAGGGAAGTAGCAAGGCTGCGACTGGTTGCAATGATGTAAATCTCGCGAGAGGAGGGCAGGCTTACCTGAATCACCTGATCGCACCCAGAATGCTGTTCACTCAGAGGCAAAACGAAAAAAGCCCGCAATTCTCTTGAGAACTGCGAGCCTTCTTTTTAAGTCGGGGCGACACGATTCGAACGTGCGACCTCCTGCTCCCAAAGCAGGCGCTCTAGCCAGGCTGAGCTACGCCCCGATTCACATCGGAGAGACGCCTGCACCTGCGAACAGGTATGTTGGGAATGACGCCTCAGTGATTTCTTCGTTGATCGAAGAACGCGTAGGGTAGCGAACAAATCGAGATCGCGAAAGGTTCACTCCACCGTTTTTTTCTGTGGCCGCCAAGAACGCCCAAAATTCCGGTCACTCACGCGTCTGACACCGACGGAAAATGCTCATTCCCCGTAAAATGCGTGATTCCCATCCCACAAATCTCCGCCCCTCCAGGACCAAGATCAATCTTGTTCCGGAAGATTCTGCCCGAGCCATGCCACCGCTCGATTCTGGCAATATCAATCAGCCCCAACAAGCAGCCTTCAATGCTGGGGTTTCAAATGAACCCGCTGTCTTGAAGTACCAACCAGTACAAGCCACTTCAGGCAATGCACCTGCCGACCGCGTTCACCGAACCCGAAACCGGTCGGCCCAATCTCGGCTTCCCACTACCGTCACGAGCATTCAAAAAGATCTGATTGTTTGAATGAATGGAACAAAAACACCTACCATCAGTGAAACGCACAGGAGCGTCATCACCGCGGATCGCCAGCCCAACTTTCGAGAAACAAAAAAGCCAAACACCAAAGGTAATAATGGGTACATCAGTAGATTCAACAGCCCCCATTTCGAATCGAAACGAAAACCAGCAATGATGGCCCAAATCCAGGCAACGAAATTCAAGAAAACGGCGACTGCGATCGCCATTCCCCAGCCCATCATGCGAAGTACTAATTTTGGGTCAATGCCCTCATTAAAATCATTGGTCTGACCTTCTGATCTGCCCTCCAGCTGATCTCGAATTGAAACACGCCTCTCACGCACGAAGTGCTTCAGTGAATATCCCTTTCCATCAGAATCCCCACCGGTGATCGCAACGTCCATGCGTAACTTTTCTTCGTCATCAAGCGCAGGCTTCGCAACGGCTGCCGTTGCGTCTAACTGATCGATCCACTTTTTTTCCTCAAAGACAGAATCCAATAACTGCTCCACTCTTGTCAGATATGCCTTTCTCATCTCAGGCATCTCCAACATCCGTTCAATCAGACGGTTTTTCCCGAATCCAATTTGCGGCTGCTTGACACTGTGCTGCAATCGAGATTCAGGAGTCCCAATGATGTCGAGCGAACCAAACGAGTGGTCCAGATCCCACGGTATGAGCAAGACCTTGTTTGTCTCCGGGCTGAGGTAGGCATAGTAGTTCTGACTCCCTCCCAGAAAACTGTCCAGATTTGACAAGATGGTATTCACTGCCAGAAACGACAAAAAATTGTCAATATCCAGATACTCTCCAATCCGAGCTTCAAATTCCTTCCGGTCGCTCCTGTGAATCAGCCTGGCAAATTCAATGATTCGCTGCTGCTGCTCCGGACTCGAATTCGTCTTGGGATTATAAAAGGACTCGTAAGTATCCCACGTCTCACCCAAATAGGGAAACGCGGTAAAGGCACTCGGCTTGACAAGCAACCCATCAGACTCACCAAAAGCCCGCTGCAAAAATTGCTGATCGACTTGCTCAACGACCAAATACAAGCCGCTCTGCTTGACTCTACCATCGATGTCGATCGCTACCGAAGCCCAACCTGTCAGCGGGCACGACACGCCAACTTCCCGAAATAGCTGATACGAAACAGCTTCGCGGAGCATGGATGGATCTGAAGCACAATTCTGCAAATTGACTTTCTTGAGACCGTTGAAATTCAAATCATCCTGATACTCATTGAAGTCAATCTTGAATGAATACTTACCCAAAGCCCGTCCGCTCAAAAAGCTTCCGTTCCCCTTATACCGAACACCCACATTAGAAATCGGTTCACCGTCGATCACGAGATCGGCTTTGCCGTATTGATGATTCAAACCCAGGTAGCCACCTAATCCAGGTCGATTTTCGTCGCCCCCCCGGAATTCCTTACCCTCGCTAGCGTCCGAGATGATTTCCCCAAAGGCGCGGCCAATATCCCAGTCAAGGTCTTCCGATGGCTGCAACTTGGCCCACTCACCCACGGTGAATTGCAAGGTGATTTCGGAGACACGATCGGGTTGAAAAAGAGGGTGGGAGCCCTCAATCATTTGGGCAACAACGATTGATGGAACTGTCCCTGACATCGGGACCAGGCAAACGCACAGCAGAAGAAGACGTAAACTCATAATCCACCAATCCACCAATCCACCAATCCAACCTGATCTAAACTGAGTGAAATTGTCGACTTCCTAGCGACGTCGGTCAACTCACTGGCTGTATTAAACTGTATCCAGACACTGCAAAGTACAAGCTGACGTGTTGCTATTCATGAGTGGCTCCAATTCCCCCGATCAACAGTTTTTTCAAAGCTCGCGTCACGAGCAAGACCTGCCCCATGTTCACCCGACGAGTGCCCCACTTGCTGGAAACACCCCTCTGGAAGCAGCCGCACATCCCTGATTTGCAATTTGGGCCGACATCCCAGATGGGGGGAAATGAAGATCGCCCTTGGATGACCTCAAGACTCGTTTCCGGAAACCCCTTCCTAGCGAATCTTTCCTTTGCAGCATGATCTGAACTTGCCTGCGTGCCAGCTTGTCCACCAACCGAGGCAAACAACCAAGCTTAATCTTATTTTTCCCTGATTTTGTTACCATCAAAATCGTGGTCAAAAGCACCCCATGTTTTCAATCGCGTCTTCAAAGAAAAGTGGTCCAATATCCCTGAGCCAAGGCTTTGCTTTTGACTTGCACTCATCCACTCGCAAGTCGTTGAGGCTCAGCTTGCTACCAACAGATTGCTACAGACAAATTGCTACAGACTTGGACTGAAAGCACCTGCTCCAACGGACAGTGACAGATTTCTCATTTTCCATGCTCATAGCACGCACTGTTCTCCTTGATTTGGCTGAAGTACCATCATCAGACTGGGTTGGTCTGATTCTCTGTAATCAAGATTCCGGTATTTTAACGTTCATCCACCATGGTGCGATCGACGAAAGAATAATCGCCCAGGACGTCCGTCAGTGACAATCGCTAATTCCTTGCCATACCCGTGCCCACACTGCCGGCACGGCACCTTGGCGATTTCATTCTGACTACGATTTCAACAACGCTGAAACCACAACAGGAAATTGACTTGATGACAATCGCTCGGCATCAACACTGGATTGGCGGCATGGAAACCAGTTCCAGCAACGGTGAATATTTTGCAGACCTCAATCCGATCGACGACTCGCTGTATGCCCACGCAGCCCGTGGCACAGCGACAGATATTGAACAAGCCGTTCAGGCTGCGCATGCAAGTTTTGCGACGTACGGAAAATCGTTACCCAAAGAGCGTGAAGGCTGGTTACTGCGAGCGGCCGATCTTTTGGAAAGAAGGTCGAGTGACTTCGTCGACATGCTGGTGGACGAAGTGGGCTCCCCCTTACTGAAAGCTCAGCGCGAAGTAGAAACCTCGATAGGCATTTTGAGGTCAGCAGCAGGCGCCACTCGTCATCTTGCCGGCAAGACGTTGCCCACGGATGTTTCCGGCCGACTCAGCATGAGCCTCCGCCGCCCTCTGGGCGTCATCGCGGGCATCAGTCCGTTCAATGTTCCCTTGATCAAAGACATCAAACATTCTGCCATGCCGCTTGCCACCGGCAATACGGTGGTCCTGCTGCCGTCGGAGCATGCGCCGGTGACCGCATTGAAGGTAGCAACATTGTTTGCGGAGGCCGGATTTCCAGCTGGATCTTTCAATGTTGTTACAGGATTCGGAGCCGAGATTGGTGACACATTGACGTGCCATCCCCTGGTGCGAATGGTGGGATTCACAGGGTCCAGCCGCGTTGGACATCACATCAGCACCTTGTGCGGCGAGCGTGCCAAGCGTTACTCGCTGGAAATGGGTGGCAAAAATCCACTGGTCATCTTGAAGGATGCAGAGATTGACAAAGCGGTGCAGGGAAGTGTGATAGGTTCGTTTCTATATCAGGGACAAATCTGCATGGCATCAAGTCGTATTTATGTAGAGAAACCGGTATATGATGAATTCCAGACCAAGTTCCTGGCGGCAGCACGGAACTTGGGAATGGACGACCTGCGGCGTCCATCAACCATGATCGGCCCCATCATTCACGAAACGCAACGAGCCCGCATCAAGGAACATTTGAAGGACGCGATCAGCAAGGGCGCCAAAGTCCTGTGTGGTGGCAATTGGCAGGGCAACCGCTGTGAACCGACTGTCCTGACTGACACCAACGAGCACATGCAGATCAGCCACGAAGAGACCTTTGGCCCAGTCACAACGCTCCATTGTGTCGATTCCGCCGATGATGCCCTGAACCTGGCCAATGATTCCAACCTTGGACTGAGTGGTTCGGTGTACACGACCAATCTTACGCAGGCGATGCGTTTCGCAGAAGAACTCAATGCGGGAATGGTGCATGTCAACGGAACCACGATTCAGGACGAGCCGCACATTCCGTTTGGCGGCGTTGGTGACAGCGGATTCGGACGTGAAAGCACGGACCCCGATCTTTCCGAGTTCATGGAATGGAAATGGGTGACATTCCAACACAACTGAACTGCTATCGCGATCCCCACGGCTCAGTTGGCTGAATCAGTGACCCGAGGCAACCAAACTCGCATGCTTCCGCGACCTCGGTTGGAATACAAGTAGTACGGAATCAACCTCAAACCAACATCAGCCGAGTCTGTAACCGCACTGGTTTCTGCCAGCGTCACCGCCCCACCGAACAACTTGTCATTCCATTCAGCTTTGAGTTTGGTAGCGTCTGACACTTTCCACTGTGCCGCATCTGAGGCGTTGTCCTTGAACTCTGCACAATAAACCAAGGGACCGCGTTCAATCGCCACCCGACCTTTGTCCGCGGTGGCACGCGGGTGCGCGATGACTCTGCGGATACGCATTGGCAACACCAAGTGAATCATGTCATTCTTCTTCCATTGCCGCCGCACCGCGACATAACCATCGCGAATTTCAACTGCCACGGGACTGCCATTCACCTCCAGCCTGATTGGCAACTCTGGTGAATCAATGTAACGGTACAGGTTTCCGGGCATCGGCTGATTGCGGGCCCAACCTGGAATCCTCAATTTGATTTCGAATTCAGCAGACTGTTCTGGCACAACTGCAATCTGGATGTCTCCATCCCATGGATATTGCGTTTCCTGTTTCAACACAATGGTGTTGGCTCCCATCAACAACTCGGCACGACTGTCAAGATATTGGTTCACTCGGATTGTATTTTCACTTTGGCTGTAGGCATAACCACCAATGGAAGAAATCACGCGAACAAGATTTGAAGGACAACAGGCACAATCGTGTCCCGGCCACGGCCACCGCTCACGACCACCTGTTTCGAGTGGATTGGTGTAATAATGCCGGTCACCTTCAACGGACAAAGCACTGAGCATGTTATTGTAAAACGTGCGTTCAATGAGATCGGCATATTTGCTTTCTCCGGTCATCAAGTGAAGCCGGTGATTCCACATGGCGAATGCAATCCCAGAACAAGTCTCGGCATAACAACCATTCCCAAGCTCGTAGTCACCAGCAAATCCTTCTGGCCCCCCTGGCTGACCAATGCCGCCGGTCAAGTACATTTTCCGGTTGGTGACATTGTCCCAAACTCGAAACAGGGCATTGGCATATGCTTCATCCCGCTCGCGTCTGGCAATGTCAGTTGCCGCGCAGTACAGATACCCGGCTCGCACGGAATGCCCAACACCGTTTTCCTGCTCAACAAACGGCCTGTGGTCCTGACTGTAAGTCCCGTAACGCTGCTTCCTGCCAGCGTCACCACGCTGGTCGATAAAAAAGCGTGCTGTCGCCAGATAACGTCTTTCACCCGTCAAATCAAACAGGCGAAACAAAGCCAATTCGATTTCCTGATGCCCCGGTGCATCGTTGCGGCCCTCAGGACCAAACGTATCGCAAATCAAATCGGCAAAACGACTCGCAACATCCAACAGTTTTCGTTTTCCAGTTGCCTGCCTGTAAGCAATCGCGGCTTCGATCAAATGCCCAGCGCAATACAACTCGTGCATGCTTCCCACATTCGACCAGCGTGCTTCTGGTCGACGCTTGGGTAACGAATAAAAGGTAAATAGATAGCCGTCATCCCACTGTGCTGCCGCGATCAGATCAATGACTCGATCAGTGTAGGCTTCCAAATCTGGATCAGGATGATTCTGCAGTGAGTTGGCTGTCCCTTCGATGATTTTGTAAACATCAGAGTCGTTGAAAAACGTACCCGTGAATCCACCTTTCATTTGTCCCGCTGCTTTGGCAAAGTTGTCCAATCTGCGTGAGGCTTCACCATTGGCTTTGGTTGAAGACTCACAACGACTCCAAACATGCGGCAAACTTGAGGTGCGATTGACGTCCATTCTTTCTCGCCACAAACCCCCGGTGACTGTCACCTGGTCGAACCCGACCGGGTCAACAAATTGCTCAGGATCGATGTAACGAGGCCAAGCCGACTGTGCTGTACTGGCGATACCTTGGTTAGCATCCGTGTCAACCTGGTGGGCACTCGCTGGGTTTGCTGACAACTGGTACTCAACGGACAGGTCATCCACCAGTAACTTGCCTGCACCTTTAACGCCTATGGTTAGACTTGTGATGTGATCCAATCTTAGCGCGGGGTTGGATCTCAACAGCACCCGCAAATCAACATCCCACGGCACCCATTGGTCTGTCAGTGCAGTCAAATCTCCGGGATACTCAATTTCAGCCCTCTGCCGTCCCCAGTCACCACCCTCGCAAGCCAACCAGACCCGAGACAATTGCGTCCCTGCTCCCGTGCGTAAGAACACACGTAAAGAGCGTAAGTTGTAGGTTGAACTCAGCCAATTCTGTGGTTGTTCAAAGCTGACGGTCGCAGCAACCTGACCATGGTCGGCAACAGCGAATGCAAGCGACGTGCTGCTGTCACTTCCACGCCCTTTCTCCAGCGCGATTGCCCCATCACCGGCAAGTTTCCATTTCGAGACGAGGTCCTCCTTCGACATGAGCGACTCAAAGTCCTCCAACCTGCGGTCGTAGACAGTAAAGCTCCAGACTTCTCCGGCATGGATTTTTTCGCCAGTGATCGCATCGACCCGCCAGTAGAAAACATGTCCGTCATCAAGTCCCTGGATAGCATGCTCTACCATCTCGTTGGCAAATCGTCCTTGGTAGACTCCCTCGGGGGATACGGGAGTGGCACTGCTGACCTCTTCGCGTGACGCCCCGAAGTAGACGTCATGGTGCGTGGCCTCGTGACCGGGAATCCACTGCAGGGCAACGCTGGGTGGCAAACCGACCGCTTGGTTGGCCGGCCCCACCAGTCGCGACTGCATGACTGGTTCGCTCAATTCAAGCGAAAAGTCATCGAAACTCACTTGCCCTTGCTTGTCACTGTAGGTTGCCTGAAACAACCCAACCTGTAGTGGCACATTGACCAGATCGCTCCGTTGAAACGGAGATCCGTTGAGTTCTTGCCAAGCCTTCCCGTCTTGGCTGTGCCTCAGGAAAAAAAGGTTGCCCTTCCGCTCCAATTGCAAAAACCGATCAGCATTTCGTCCCTGCCCGTTACTGCCTTTCTCTGCCCTCCGACCATCATCCGCCATCCGTGCGTAGATACCACCATAAATGGGGAAGTAGTCCACACTGATCCAATCTTCTCCCTTACCTGCATCAGAATCATTCGCAACACGCGCCATGATTCCGCCATTATTGAATGACAGTGACTCGTAATCAGCGATTCGCACAGTTGCTTTGAAATCAGTTGTGACCGTCTTAAACAGCAAGGGGCCAAGCGGATTCCAACCTTCTTGGTACCGCCCATTGGTAGAACGCAGATTCAGCATCCCCTCAGCGATCTCGATTCGATCAGCCGTCTGGTTTTTTCCTGCCCCCACGAATCCGTCCCAAGACGTCCCTGCAACGCCTTTGCCCAGAAAATCATGAGGCTTGCCAAAGCGGTCTTGAAAAATAGTGCGGTCTTGAAGAACAGTGCTCTGGGCTAATGCTGGCCTGGCACAGAATTGACCGCCCCCAACCGCAAATAACAGGCAGTACAAGAGGTACCTACATCGCATGATGGCTGGCATGTTGATCCGCATATTCAAAGACAGACAAAACAATCGACCCCAGAATGGAAACTTGATTCACAAACAAGGCACGGTTGGGACAAACGAGTGCGTGTCAGTATAGCCGCCTAGCCACGTCGTCAACGACGAGCAACGCCATGATTGGTCCCATATGCCTGCAATTTCGGATTTGCAATTTCTCAACAGCGATGCTCTGACACCCTGCAGTCATGCACGCGAGCATGCACCTTTAAAGGTCTTTTGAGAAGACACGATAAATTTTGTCACGTTCACATCCTGCCGATTCGAGTATTCCCCGCATGGGCGAATTCGTCTCGAGGATCCAAGACATTTCACAGTATTTGGCTCCTGCTGGCATGTATTCTTTTCGCAGCGTATCGATCAACGCCAAAGAAACTGCCGCTCCCACGCGTGTGCGTTGAAACTTCTTTCGCACTCCCATCAGCGGTACACGCACGGTTTCGCACGTCGAAAACTTGAACCGCATGAGGAGTCGCAACCAGCCCATCGGCAGAAGTCGTCCATCGAGGTCCCGCAGATACTCATTCACATTGGGCAAAACCACGATGAAGCCAGCTAGTTCGCCGTCGACTTCGCTCAACAGCACAGCACCTCGATCGAGCACCTGACGCATTTGCTTGATCAAGTGATCAACCTCCGCGTCGGTCGGCGGAACGTATCCCCAGTTATCACACCATGCATCACGGAAAATATCGAGAACGTTTCGAAGCTCTCGGTCAAAATCTTTTTTTGCGACGGCGCGAATTTTCATATTCACATCGCTGGCTGCCCACTTGATGATTTTTTCAATGCGATCGCTGAATGGTTCTTTGATGTCTTTGTAATAAGCAAACAAATCGATTTCTTTGCGGAACCCGGAATTCTCGACGAGCGACTGATAGTACGGCAAGTGATGCCCCATCATGACGCAGGGCGATCGTTGAAAACCGTCGATCAGCATCCCAATTTCATCATTGATCGACAAGTCAACCGGCCCCATCACCCGCTTCATCTCACGCTGCCGGAGCCATTTCGAACCGGCATCGAACAAAACATCAGCCGTCTCTTGACGATCCTCGCATTCAAACATGCCAAAGTGCCCGGTCCCAGACTCCTGATACTCCTGAACAAGTTGGCAAACCTGAGCCGAGATACGCCCGACGGGTTGCCCGTCTCTCTCAGCTAAAAAATACACGGCATCCGCATGGTCGAAATATGGATTGTGGCGGCGAGACAACCTCTCTTTAACCTGCTGACGAAGAGGTGGCACCCAAGCCGGGTCATTCCCATACAACTCCCACGGAACGCGCACAAAGCGTTCCAGGTCGCGTTTCCCTTCGACGTGCTTCACTATCAAACCAGTCATACAGTCAAAACCCGCTGAATCGGAAACGGGAACATCGGCTCGCAAACGACTGGCATGCCTGTGACTGCAACGCCTGTCGTAAGCCAACACTCCACACCAAGCTGGGCAGCAACAGGAAGGTCGGTCGTTGGCGTTAGAAATTCGTACAAATGACTATCTTAAATTTTCAGGTCACAATAGCAGCCGACATCACCAGCAACAGTCAGATCCGCACGACATGACACTCATCTCAAGGATGTGCATCCCAACTTTTTTTTTCTCAGCGACCCTGACCCGAAAGTCCAAAATTTCAGGGCTAGCGAGTGCCACGGTCGTGGCGTTCCCTCAATCGCCCCCAAGTAGTGGGCTTGAAGAGTGTAACGGTTCGCCCCTTCAACACACCAGTGTTTAAGATCCAAATCTAAATGAAGAAGTCCAACCTTGCAGGGACTGCCCGCACAAGTGTGCCACCTGTATCTGCAGTTACTCAGTCGTTCCAGTCAATTCGACCCTCAGGCTGCAATAAGAACGTTTTAATCAGCAAAATCGGGGAATCCCATCAGCCGGCCTATCGCTCCCTCTAGCTCGCTGCTCACCCTGCTGCTCGCAAAAAACAGAAAACCCCCTGTCGGCTACATATTCGGCTCGTACTGGAAATTCCAGGAACTCAGTCACCCCACCACCCGCCAGCGTGGCATTCCCTGTTGCGGATACCAGAGTCCCCTGCGGCGTGCCGATCGTCCAAGCCGGCGGGCCTTTTGGGAGCCAGATTTAGCCAAGCGTTCCGTTTTTGTGTCTCAAGCTGCAATCGGCAGAAGGAACTGACAGAACACCCCATTTCTCAGAATCGGTTGTGCCTCTCACTGTTTCCAGAAGCCCTCGCTGTTTCCAGAAGCCTTCACTGTTTCCAGAAGCCCTCGCTGTTTCCAGAAGCCCTCCAAAGGCATGGTCGTGTCTTTCTGTAGGTTGGGGTTATATTTTGAGGGGAGTTCTTTCCGCTACAACCTCATGCCGTCACCCGTAGAAGCTGTTCAACATGCCGCCAACCGTCAAACAACGTTCCCTATTGCTTCGAACGCTCGTGTGGCTCGTGATTGCTGCCGCACTGTTAACAGTTTCCGCGGTTGCACTTGAGTGGTTTCAGCTAGCATCATCACAATCTGAAGAACAACTGGATTGGCGTGCATTTCGTATCCCCGCACTGCTGTTGCTCAACCTGTGCCTGACAATCCTGATCGCCACTGCCGTCGCTTTCTACTGCTGGCTCCGCTTGTCCAAATCGTTACCCGAGTTACAGGGCTGGCATCTGCAAAGTCCCAAGTCCGAGTTCCGCGCCAAGCACGCCAACGGTGACTATGATTTCGACAATTACCTGGCGCAAGAGGAACAGGTTTTCGAGGAGCTTGAGGCGTACATCGCAGGTGAATGGACAACACAAACCGCTGGCACGTACAACCGTTTCAATCAAGACTCAATATGCAATCCGGCTTCCATTCTTGAACACAACTGGAATCGCAGTCGGGTTCTCGTGCACGACGATCCAGTCGGTGGCGTCTTGCTCGTACACGGACTAAGCGACTCACCCTATTCTCTGCGAAGGCTTGGAGAACGGCTTTATTCCGAAGGCTACACGGTAATATGGCTACGGGTCCCAGGGCATGGCACAAACCCTCGCGCGTTAGCTGAGGTCTGCTGGAATGACTGGACCGAAGCAGTGAAGGTTGCGGCGAAAGGCCTGCGATCAAAGTTACCGGACAACGTTCCGCTGTTTCTTGCGGGCTACTCCAATGGTGCCGCTTTGAGCGTCCACTACGCCTTGTCTGCTTTGGATGACGCTACTCTTCCAACCGTGAACGCGATCGTTTTATTTTCGCCGATGATCGGGATCAACCCTTTGGCAAAAATCACGCACCTTTCGAATGCTGTTGGCCTGGTCTCTCGCAATGAGAAAACCAAGTGGTCGCACATACATGCCGAAATCGATCCTTTTAAATACAGCTCATGGCCAATGAATGCCAATTCGCAAGCATGGTCAACCACACAGGGCGTCGAGAAAAAACTAGCCGCGTTGCAAAAGGCAGGACGTATGAATGAGATGCCTCCAATCCTTGCAATGCAATCCGCAGTGGACTCCACGGTCAGTGTACCCCGACTCATCACCGCATTGTTCGCACGCCTGCAAGCGAACAAGAACGAGTTGTTTCTGTTCGACATCAACCGGGTCGACAACCTCAGTAACCTTGTCAATTTTTCATTCGAAAAAAGCATCCTCCCCGCATTGCAGGAAAACAGTCACGGTTATCATCTGTCGGTTGTCCGCAATGCAGCAAGCACACACGAGCAGATGGTGCTCAAAACACGCATTGAAGGTGAGTGGCATGAGACCCCCATTCACGATCGCTGGCCGGACGGCGTGATCTCACTGTCACACATCGCTGTTCCAATTGCCCCCGACGATCCCGTCTACGGAGACGAAGCAAATACAAACGGGTTGTCACTTGGCTGCATTAGCATGCGTGCAGAACCGAGTGCCTTGATGATTCCGAGCACACTCTTTGTGCGTTGCCGTCAAAATCCGTTTTATACGCTGATGGAAAATCACGTGATGGCTTGGCTGAGTGAAAGCCCGCCGTCAAAACCTGCACAAATGTGATCCTGGCGTTGCCTTGAACCACCGGAGTCCGCGATTCGCACATGCCCAATGAGACTCGTTATTCAGCCAGAAGCTCATCATTGCCTACACCTCTATTTACTTGCAGCACTGTTCGAACCTGCACAATGACGTGAATTTACTGACAGCCTGCAAACACTCACAATTTCAAAGCTAGCCCATGTACAGAATATTGGCTCCCGAATCACTGGTTACGTTGTGCATTTACCTGCTTGCTTGCACAGTGCATTCTGCTGCGATAGCTCAACAGCCAGCCAACAGCAAAGTAGCCCTACAAGATTCGTTTGACCGATCAGAGCTAGGTGATCAGTGGACGATATCGAGTGGCCAATGGAAGCTCGCCGACGGTGCACTCATCGGCATGGAACAATCCAAGAACAAGGGTTCCGCAGTCATTCGCCGCAAGGCTGCGACAGGAAACGCTGTTTATGAGTTCAAGTTCATGCTCTCTGAAAAAACAGATTCCCTCGAATTTGCTTTCGACCCACCGACAGACGACGCGACAATAAACGCATCACAGTTCTCACTGAAAATCACCCCGAACGCATGGTTTATCACAAAAGACACCACAGAGACTCGCGCGGAAGACTCCGATCAAGCAGTCATTGCAAAACAAAACAAAAAATTTGCACCGAATCGGTGGTACGATGCTCGCATCACGACATGGGGACCTTACGTCACAGCGAAGATAGATAAGCGAAGCACGCTCACTGCGTCAGCTCAAACATTTTCCACCAAGAAATCGGCAATCGTGTTCCACAGTAGTGGTGGCCCAGTTGAAATCGATGACATTCAAATCTGGACCCAGCATTAAGCCCGGTAGCTCAGGTGACGAGGCGACTCAGTGTCCCGAACACAAGACACCCCTGAGCGTTTTCAAACTCTGCCAAGATGGCGAGTTCCCGTCGGCAGGGTAAGCTCGCTTTTATTGCTGACACCAAGGCGGCAGCGTGATTAGTACGAGAGCAGGGGCTCACCACCGGCACGGCTGATTAATCCGTCAAAAGTTTTTCGATCCAACGGCAATACGATCTTCACCACGGCTCCATCTCCCATGATCCAAAACCCAGACTCCGGCTTTGTGATCGATTGAATCGCACCAAACGCTTCGTCGGGCGTTAACTCATTGGTTGAGCTCCAGTCGGTGGAACGATTGGGAAGCTTCACCGCCATTACCGTTTTGTTCAATCCGTCAGCCACATCGCTGAATCTTACGACAGCATTCGGCGCCGAAGAAAACATGCCATTGGGTGACACGATTGCAAAAACATCTGTTTCACTGGCAGTTGCGGGAGCTAGCTTGCGAAGAGGCTGGGGGGCCGAAGTTGTTGCCGGTGTCGGATTCGTCGACCAACTTTCATCGAAGAAGGGAACCAAAGCCGTTCGCCACGTTGAAACCACTTTCCCATCTGCGTCCGTGGATACGGTGCAGGGCAACTGTTTGTGAGCCGCATGGTAATTGTGAAGCGCCAGCCCCACCATTCTCATGTTGATTTCTTGGGACATCTGCTGCGCAGCGGTCCTCGCATTACTAACCGCTGGCAGCAACAACGCGACGGCCAATCCGCCGCACACAAGGACCACAAAAACGCCCCCGACCACCAAGCCAATAATCAGAACGGCTAACCCGCCAGACTTCGAGGCTTTTCCTGCCGTTTCTGGTGCTGTGGCATAAGGTGACGGTTGGTTCGGTGAATGTTGAGACACTCGCAGTCCCTTGCTGTGATAATCTGACGCTCGCGGAAAAAGACGGTCTAGTAGCGTAACATGTCGCCGCATCCAAACACAAACGGACCGCTGCCCAGCCTTCCAATCGGGCAGCTTTATCGTGTTTTAGATCGAAATCCATCAATCACAACTTGGCTGATCCTCTCCACACGCATGCTCATCGAACGAAAGAGCTTAGAATCAGACCCTTTTGAATGTGGTTTCCGTGAGCCTGATCTCTGAAACGATTCGTCTGGAAACGACCAGTCCAGAAACCCCGTATCCAGAAACTTCGGAGCAGACGTGCACCACGCCATCAGTTCAGCTTTGCTCTTTGCCATCACCGCGTTCCTGCTGTGCCCAATGCCCCCGGTTGCAGGTGAAGACCTACCGAAAAAGCAGCACCCACCAAGTTCAAACCAACGACCGATTTTGCGCATCGCTGAGGGACTGAACGGTGATGGTGCTCTTGCTAAATATTATCAGCGGGGTCTGGACTACGCGATTCAATACTTCGGAAAACATGGACCGTATTACATCTATTTACTTGGCCCAGATAGTGAGCAGAGCGTCCGCAACATCTATCACCAACGAGCGCAGAGCCGCGTCGATACAAAATCGAAACAGCCGGCGGCAGAACAGATAGAAGCATTTCTTAAACAACCGCATGTCATAGCAGAGATGCAAGCCGTATTAGCGGGAAAAGCAGAGGGCGGTCTGACTTGGACTCAAGAAACACCCCTTCTCTATGAAGACGTCACAACGAACGCAAAACAGCGAGAACAGGACCCTGTGGAAAACACTTGGGGAGCCCTACATGAGTATCACCATGTTTTTCAGATGTCCCATTGCGACACCACTCAGCCCCGCACTTCTGACAAAAACATCAACTCGTGGATGGCTGAAGGAATGGCAACTTACAGCTCGGCCAAGTTCATGGAAAACCTTGGGCTTGTCGATTTCAAAAAATACATGCTGCAACTCAGGAAAACAGGAGGCAACATTGGCCACCCTAGCATCAACGAATTCTTCACTAAAACAAAAGTCTGGCAACTGGAGAACGAAACTTATTGGGAAACCGGAGAATCCGCGCCGGTCTACTACATGCTTGGAGCATGGGCAACTGCCTATTTGATTCATGTGCAGGGTGTGGATGAAGTCGTCGTACTCAAGGACTGGTATCAGGACATTCCCAGCATCGGCAAATCTGCATCCTTCAGAAAACACATGGGCTTATCGCTGGCCGATTTCTACAAGAGATTCAGCGTGTTCATTCGCCAGTCGGACGAGAAAACCATGAAGATTTTTCCTTAGCGATGAAGGCTTTTAAGTAGCAATACAGCGTGACCTGATCGACGGTCGCTGCCGAAAAAGGGTGCTCACAAAAAAGCTGCGTTCCCATCACGAGAAATTGACTTGCTAGGCCTGACCTATTACCAGCGTTAAACAGGCTGACTAGAGCATGGCAAGAATGGGGGTGAGTACGTGCTGACGCAAAATCCAAACGAACCGGTCTTGATCTATCTCCCAAGTTCCATTGATTTCTTCTGCTCTCCTCAGGCAGGATCTCGACCGACTCGATAAATCCGGCGTTGAAATTCACCTTAAATTCGATACGACTGTTGTCGCACCGCCACGCAAGGCATCCCCGGAAAAGAAGATTCACTTCTGGTATTCAGGGCCTATTGCCTCGTAGATGCCAGGCCGATTCGATGCAGGAGAGCTTACCCATGTGCATGAATTGGTTGGAAAAAGGGGAGTTAATTCTGTGGCAGGATGATACCTGACACCCTTCTTGCAAGATATTCAGGGCCTCATCCTGTATCCTTTGATTTAAGACGTGGAGTTACCTAGCAGTGTGCCCAGCCTCAGGGCCAAGATCGCCCTGACCGCCAAGATGATCCCTATGGACGCAAAGAAGGGACAACAGAAAATGATACGTCATATCACGAATAGCCTACTAGCAACGTTGCTGCTCTCGCCCATCACACTGGCTGCGGAGCCCGCAAAGAGCGGGGGCGATTTCAAGCAACACGTTCAACCCGTTCTTCAAACGTATTGCTACGATTGCCATGGCCAAAAAGAGACCGAAGGCAGGGTCAAGCTGACTGACTTTTCGTCATGGGAAGAGCTTGAGAAAAATCCACAACTGCTCGGAGAGATGATCGACGCTTTAAGCAAGAACGAAATGCCTCCCGAAGAATCGCAACAGCCTTCTGAAACTCTGCGACAGTCCCTGCTGTCGCGTTTGGACGATTCATTGAATCGATCATTGGCCAGCAACCCAAAGCTGATTCCCTTGCGAATGAGGCGAATGAACCGTTTTGAATATGGAAACGCGGTACGGGACTTGTTTGATCTTGACTGTTGGGTGTATTCCATCGGTGATCGCATCATTCGAGACCACAATCATTACTTCCGTCCCGAGACGGGCAAGATGCCCGAAGTCGTCAGAGCCGGCAATCGAGTCATGGGATTGCAGCAAATGCTTGAGAATCGTTTGCTCGGGGTGATGGCTTTTCCTAAAGACCCTCCCGCAGAAAACGGTTTCAACAATCGTGGCGATCATCTGAGCCTGTCTCCTGTTCTCATGAGATCGTTTTTAAAACTCAGCCGGTCGGTGGTGAATGCTGAGAATTTCGACAAGAACTGTCGAAGCTGGAACGATCTTTTCCAAGATCCATCCAAGCATCCACGGGCAAGCGAATTCGGCTCCATTACAACAGATGAATCCGTCACCACAGGTAACACAGGTTTAACGATCAGCGCGTGGATCCGCCCATCAAAGACGACCGACCGGTGGCAAACCATTGCCCGCCGCGAAGATTCTTGGCGCCGCCAGTTATTGGCCATCGGCAGGACCGATGATACCTGGGGCCTGTGGATGGGCGCTGGCATCGCTGGCCGTTATGTAGAATTCGGTGCACCTGTGACACCACAAGCGATTGCCGATGGTAAGTGGCATCACGTGGCCGGCACATTCGACGGCACACAAATGAATCTCTATGTGGATGGACATCAGGTTGGTAGCAAGGCGATCGAGGGCGAACTCAATACTCAAAGCACACAGCCAATGAAGATCGGCTCGTATGGAAACGAACCGTTTCATGGAGCACTCAACGACATTCGTTTGTACCGATCCGGCTTGAGCAAGATTCAGATCAAGAGTATCGCGGACGGCAAGCAGCAAATCGCCGAGGACACTTTGGTCGGCAGTTGGAAAACGGATGAGGAAGTCCGTTTGAAACTCGATCAGCCAATCAAACAAACTGCGAATGAACGAATAGCAAAGTTCCTTCTCAAGGCTTTCAAGTCGCCCGCTGATCGGGCGACTTTGAATCTGTACACCGATTACTTTGACCGGCAGTACAAGAAAAGCGGCAATTTTTCCCAAAGCATGAAAGACGTCGTATCAGCTGCTCTTGCTTCACCGCGATTCATTTTCGTTCACAACGGAACAAACAAGGATTTGCCGACTCACGGTTCCTTCGATCTTGCCACGCGTTTGTCCTTCTTTCTGTGGAGTTCGATCCCCGACGATGAATTGCTGACCCTGGCCGGTGAGGGAAAACTGGCAGACCCAGAGATTCTGAACCAGCAAGTCGATCGCATGCTCAACCATCGTCGCGTCAAAAACTTCTGCGACAGTTTTGCGCCCCAGTGGTTGAAGATCAACAACCTGGTTTCTGCCTCCCCTGATTTCAAAACCCATCGAGATTACTACTTCGGTGGCGACGACAAAATATCATACAAACGAGGGATGCATATGATGTTGGAGCCACTACTGAATTTTGAAACGGTTTTCGTCGAAGACCGGCCGATTGTGGAACTGGTGGACTCCGACTTTACTTATCGCAGTCACTTGCTAACCGAATGGTATCAAGGCAGAGCCGCCACCTATCCAATCAACGTGAATCTGCGCCACATCGATTTCAAGCGGACGCCGCTCACGGACAGAAGATACGGTGGGGTGATTACGACCGGGGCCGTGATGGTCATGACCTCAGGTCCGTTTCGGTCATTGCCCATCACACGCGGGTCTTGGGTTTCTTCGGTCATCTTCAACGATCCCCCGGAGCCTCCGCCGGACAACGTGCCTGACTTAAAGGCAGATGACAAGACACTTCAAGAAGAAGGTTTGACAGTCAGGCAAAAGCTAAGCCAACACCGCAGTGACGCCCAGTGCGTGGGCTGCCACAAAAAAATTGATCCGTTGGGATTCGCCTTGGAAAACTACGATCTACTGGGGCGTTGGCGTGACAATTACCGAAGCGGCCAGAAGGTGGATGCGAGTGGAAAGCTGTTTGGCAAGCATGACTTCCATGATGTGGTTGGTTTCAAAGATGCGGTGCTGGCAGAGAAGGATGTGTTTGCCAAAGCGTTCATCAAGCACTTGCTTTCTTATGGTTTGGGCCGCGAACTGACCTTGGCGGATCGCGTCGCGGTCGATGAAATAGCAAAAGAGAGCAAAAACGAAGATTACAAAATGAGAACTGTCATCAAAAGCATTGTGACTCACCCCACATTCACGAGAAGGAATCCAGAATGAAATATCTCAACAATGACCTTTTCGTCAGGCGGAAATTTCTGCATGGAGCGGGTGGAAGCGTGATGGCTCTTCCCTGGCTGGAAACGGTTGCAGCAGAAGACGCTATCAACAAGCAGAAGGAACCGTCGTTACGATTTGCGTCTTTCTATTCCCCAATGGGCTTTGTGAGAGATCACTTTTTCCCAGAGCAGGACAGCCAAGACTTTTTGTCGATGCCAACCTTGAGCCCACTGAAAAAAGTTGGCGACAAGGTCACGCTGATCACAGGGTTGTCCCGGGTCAATGTCAGAGGGGTCGATGTTCACAATCAATGCAGTTCGTGCTACCTGTCCTCAGCCGACCCTCATGGTCCGCTCAAATCAGTTTACCCCATGGACAGGACGCTGGATCATCTGATTGCAGACAAGGTAAGCCATCGCACCCCCATTCGATCCTTGGAGTTGAACTGCAACACGTTCAAAGACCTCAAAGAGTCGATCTACTTAGACAACATCTCCTGGTATGGACCGGAGCATGTGGCGACCTCGATCAAAGATCCGCGGAACGTCTATCAGGTTCTTTTTAAGACTGGCAAATCAGATAAAGACATCACGGACCTGATTTTGCAGGATGCCTCGAACTTCAAAAAGAATCTCAATCATCACGACCGTGACAAGCTGGACGAATACTTTACATCGGTGCGAGAAATCGAAAGGCAAATTGAGAAACTCAACCTCTACTACCAAACTTATGCGAAGGCGGACATCCAAGAACCCGGTGATGCGCCGATGACGCGTGGGGAGTACATACGACTGATGGGAAAAATGCTGGTTCTGGCATTCCAAGGCGACCTCACGCATGTTGCCACGTTCATGCTCGCACCTGAAAGGTGGGGCACGCCGCAACTCTACCATGAATTGAATTTCACCAAATCACATCATGGACTCACGCATGCCCAGGGCCAAGAACGCGTGAAAAAAATGCTGGTTCAGGTCGACCGTTTTTATGTCGAATTGTTTGCCGAAGTGCTCGAACAGTTGGATGGTATTCAGGAGGGCGAGGGCACGCTGCTGGATCACTCGATGATCACGTTGGGGTCTGGATTGGGAGATGGAGAGCATCACACGATGAATGAGCTTCCTATCATCGTAGCGGGTTCCGCCAACGGCAGAATCAAGACCGGCCGAATTCTCCATTGCCCTGAAAATACGCCGTTGGCCAACTTGTGGCTGTCACAGGCTCAGTTGATGGGCACTGGTCTCGATCGGTTCGCCGACAGCACAGGGCCATTGAATGGCTTGCTGGGATAGACGGAGAGCATTGGGAGGATGGAAGCCCGGGGATTGATGAATGCGACGACTAGCCCATGACACCCAAAGTCGCCTTTCGAAAATGGTCGCGAAAAGATGAATACCGGCTGCGTGAGCGAGGTACAACGCTCCAATCGCTTGGATGCCGCACGCGGAAATCATGCAAGAGGCTCCCAAGCTCTATCGCGACACCCCCAATCCTCCCAGGCGACTTGGTGCAAAGACGGGTGGGTAGTCAAAGTCACTTGTCGATCTCCACCTTGGGAGGTGAGAGCGGCAGCCAGTGGTGGTCGCCATGAGCAGCGTTGTATTCTTCATGAGCGCTGTAACGACACCACCGTCCAGCCCCACCAAGGGTGCCGAGCCGAGTGGCCGCAAAAAATAACGGCGTTTCCGGTCGCACCTTTCGGTGGCCCAAAACGCCGTTATTCACGAGTGCGGACGAGAGGATTTGAACCTCCACCCTCGCAATTGAGGACCAGATCCTTAGTCTGGCGCGTCTGCCAATTCCGCCACGTCCGCTCGCTTCTGTAGGATGTTCAAGAGTTTCGACAGAATCTGCCTTTTAGTCAACGCCCCTTTTGCAGCACATGCCGTTTTTCAAGCATGCGGCTCGAAGGGATTGCGGTTCCGCTGGATTGCTGTCTTACTGACAAGCAACGAGGTCCCCTGGTGAAACCAAATTCCCACCGAATCATCTGGGCAGACTGAAAACTGGGCACTTTAGAGACTTGTCTTCTGGACTTTTTCTGTCGTGAAATCAAATTCGCCTTTAACTGTTTTTCACCTACAACTCTCATGACCCTCACTCGGCGTTCAGCCTTCAAAGCGTTGTAATCGGCAAGACTGTCACACCTCACAACAGACTTGCACGAGTCCACATCAGGCAAGCTGCAGACACATGACAGGCTTAATGCTCGACGTACTCTTAGTTAAATGTTCACTTATATCCTGCTCTAATTAGATGATCGTCGACACGACGGCTCTTTTGCACCTTAAGTTCATGGCTGACCCAAGTCCCATCCGACTCTTGCTGATCGAGGACAGCGACATCGACGCGATGTTCGTCACCCGTCTGCTGCAATCGAATCCGAAGGTTGCTTTTGAGATTGATCACGCGACGACGTTGGCTGACGCACTCGTTCTGCTGAGGGAAATTGAATTTGATGCCAGTTTGGTTGACCTGCATCTGCCAGACGCGGTTGAATTGGAGGCGTTTGAACAAATCCGAGCCTTGGATGCCCGAATCCCAATTGTCGTGTTCACAGGTTCTGACGACGAAAATCTCGCCCTCAGAGCAATTGAAAGTGGCGCTCAGGATGTGATGGCAAAAGGCCATGTGACGGGGCAAATGCTGTTCCGAGCAGTACGCTTCGCCATCGCCCGGCAACTCAAGGTAATGGGCTTCAAAGCCGATGCCGATACAGACCCGCTGACAGGAATGCCGAACCGAAGGCATCTGGAATCGCAATTTGTCGAAATGCACGCGATTGCCCAGCAAAAGAATGAAGCCATGACGCTCGCGTTGTTTGATGTTGACCACTTCAAACTCGTCAACGACGAACACGGCCATTTTATCGGTGACGCCGTGCTGAAAGAAATCGCGAACGTACTGTTGGGTTCCATCGAAGAAGGGATGCTCGCTTCTCGTTTTGGAGGGGAAGAGTTTGCGTTATTGATGCCGGGCTCTGACATCGAAGAAGCCGCCAGCCTTGTCGAAGGCATTTTGGACAAACTTGCAAATAAACCGATGAAACTCGACGCACTCACCATCACCGTCACCGCCAGTGCTGGACTGATCGCTGTCAAAGACGATGAATCATGGGGCGCTGCCTACATCGCCTGCGACGAAGCGCTCTACGATGCCAAAACCAGCGGACGCAACCGCCTCGTCATCAACTCACGAAAACCGCATCGTGGCACGGCGAGAATCTAAAAAACAAACAACCGACGTCAAAGCTCCCAACCTGCCAGAGCCAACAGCGGGCCGGGGCACCATCCAACTCAGGCCGGGGCGACTAGAACGCCGGGAGAACCGCGTTGCAGTTGCCGTGAAACCGTGGAGATGGCCGCGAGGTTCTTTGCAAGCATTGCGAGCGATTTCAGCTTTAATCCGTGAATTAAACGGCGTTGCTTTGCATAAGACTCTTTTTTACTTGCAGCTTAAGCCGCTGCAGCCGTCATCTTCCCGATCGCCGTTGACCCTGACGAGACCATTTCGGACAATCAACAGACTCAGTTCATTATCGGAATTGCCTTCTTTCCACTGCATTCATGTCAGCCACACCCTCTCTCGACTTACCCCAATACTGCCAGCAAACTGCGGAAGCGGCCAAAGCTGCTTCATGCCAACTGGCAGCTCTCGATGCATCGGTTAAAAACAATTGGCTAACTGAGTCTGCAGATGCCCTGATCGCATCGTCCGAGCAGATCATGGAAGCTAACCAGCAGGACCTGTCCGCCGCTCCCGCGTATGGGTTGACGTCGGCCGCCATTGATCGCTTGCGGTTGGACAAGGAACGCATCGCGGCGATCGCAACAGGTCTACGCGAAATAGCAATGCTTCCAGACCCCGTTGGGGAGGTCATGGATGGTTTCACTCGCCCCGGTGGGCTACAGATACAGAAAAAACGAGTGCCATTGGGAGTCGTTTTTTTCATTTACGAGAGCCGGCCCAATGTGACTGCTGACGCTGCAGGCATCTGCGTCAAGAGTGGCAACGCAGTGATCCTCCGTGGTGGCAAAGAGGCGATTCACAGCAGCCAGGCGATTGTGGACATTTTGGCAGAAACGGCAATTCGTTGTGGTGTTCCCGAGACAGCCGTGCAACTGGTGGGAACGACAGATCGGGCTGCTGTCGGACATTTTCTTGGCCTTCACGAGCTGATTGATGTCACCATTCCCCGAGGTGGTGAAAGTCTGATTCGACGCGTTGCCAAAGAAGCAACCATGCCCGTGATCAAACATTACGATGGCAATTGCCACGTCTATGTCGATCAATCAGCAGAGCTTTCCATGGCAGTGAACATCATTGAAAATTCAAAATGCCAGCGGATGGGTGTTTGCAATGCCTGTGAGTCACTGTTGATTCACGCTGACGTGGCAGAACAGGTACTGCCATTAATCGCCCAACGCTTGGCAACGCACCGTGTTGAGATTCGGGCTGACCACCGAGCCTTGGCATTTCTCCCCGATGCTGTCGCTGCCACAGATGACGACTGGTCGGCGGAATACCTTGGTCCTACCGTGAGCGTCGCAATCGTTGACTCAGTCGAACAAGCTGCCACGCACATCAATCAATACGGTTCACACCACACGGATGCCATCATCACCAACGACCTGCGTTCGGCAAATGCGTTTACCACGATGGTTGATAGCTCTGCTGTAATGGTCAACGCCAGCACAAGATTTAATGACGGCGGCGTATTCGGGCTGGGTGCCGAAATTGGCATTTCAACTGACAAATTTCACGCTCGTGGGCCATGCGGGCTACGGGAACTCACCACTTACAAATACATCGTTCAAGGCAGCGGACAGATCAGGCAGTAATGGACACCCCATCAACGCGATGAGTGGTGACAACGATTCAGACAAACAAACCAGCTGCTATTTTGGCAACACCTCCGAACCGGGCCCAATAGCAACAATTGCATCAGCAGGAATCTCTAGGGGACGAATCACATGTCCGAAGAATCACTCAGTCAAAATCAGGTTGAAAACCTACTCAAGGCCATGGAAACAGTCGACGGGTCTTCGTCCGACCCCAACGCAGCCGGAGCTACAGCGCAGAATGGCCCTGTGATGGGCAGCATGCCACACTCCAGCAATGGCCCGAACGCAAGAATCACGGCCTACGATTTCAAGCGGCCCGAACGGGTTGGAAAAGATCAAATGCGAGCCATGCATTCACTGCATGAGGCGTTAGCCCGGAACTTCGGAGCAGCGATCTCAGGAATGCTCCGCACCATGATCGAAGTCAAGTTACTGAGCGTTGATCAACTTACCTACAGTGAGTTCGTCTTCAGCTTGGACAATCCCAGTTGCTTCAACGTCCTGAAACCCGATCCGTTGGACGGTAATTGGATTCTGGACATTCCACCCTCACTTTCGTACGCCATCATCGACCGGATGCTGGGGGGTGACCCCAAACCAAGCGACACACTGCGGCGCCCCCTGACCGAAATCGAAAATCGCTTGATCGGTCGGATCGTCGATATCTTCCTGAACCAACTGAAAGAGTCATGGGAAAACATCGTTGAACTGGACCTGAAAGTGGAGAGCGTCGAAAGCAACCCACAATTGGTGCAGATTGTGCCACCCAACGAAGTCGTGATTCTCGTAGGCTTTGAACTGATGCTGGCGCAGAATCGTGGCATGCTGAACCTGTGCATCCCGTTCAACACCATTGAAAACTACAACTCAAAATTGTCACGCAACGGATGGGTCGGCTACGGAAAGGCTGCCCCCACCCAAGAAACGAAGGGCAAGATCACCAGTAGCATTGATCGTGCCCCAGTCGATGTGGTGGTTACCCTCGCCCGCTCAAAAATTCGCACCAGCGATCTGCTGGACCTGGCAGTTGGCGACATCATCACGACCGAGAAAGAAGTCAAAACGCCGCTTGAACTCGCTGTACAGAATGTTCCCAAGTACAACGCCACCGCTGGCGCCTTCAAAGGCAAGAAAGCTGTTCAGATCGAATCGACCATCGAAAAGAGCAACCCGAACGCCGAGCCCTGATCAGAATTAGCTTGGAAATCACCCTGAACTGGGTCCCCTTGTGAAAAAAAGAGGGAAAGTTAAGAAAAAAAAACACGAGAAAAATTCGTGTCGAATCCACCCAAATGACTAAAAACACATCGACAATGCTAGCATCGGCTCGTCCTGCTTACCGCTCCAAGATCAAAAAAACACCCAGCACGGCCACAATGAGATGCTAAAAAGACGATCAAGATGTGTCCCAACGGCTTGCCAGAAGAGCAGACCAGTGAGCCTTCGGGAATGCATTTCATCGCTCTCCTGGGTGTGCAGCCAGGAGCCGCTGGCGGCCAAACGACGGACGATCAAACAGGTCGCCGTCATGCTGCTGCGAAGCGATGTCCTGAGGCGGTCCGAGGAGCCTCAACAAAGCAGACTTGTGGGGCCCAACGCAGAGTATTTGAGCGAAACGGCCAAGAGATTCCCGGACTATAGATGCGTTCGCGGTGCGTCTGAGAAGAAAGAGTCAGCGTGGTTTCGCTGACTCGAGATTCACCACCCTGCATCCTGAGCGGCCTCAGAACGGCTGAGACCGGCTCAAAGCGGGATATACAGGGAAGCCTAGGGATTTAAGCCAATGGGGCTTAGATCATTTCCTTGAGGCCCTTGAGAGGACGAATGGTGAGTTTCTTGCTTGCTGGCTTTGGCTTGAGCCAGATCTCGGTGCCATCAGCAGGGTTGCGGCCCTTACGCTTCGGCTTGGCAGGAACGTCCTTGAGGACGATTTTGCAAAGTCCGGGGATCGCGAACTGGCCAGGACCACCCTTAGAGATAGCCTTCTCGATCTCACCGGCGAGAGCATCAAAAACAGCTGCCACGTCTTTCTTGGACAGCTCGGTCTCTTCAGCGATATTGGCGAGAATCTGGGTTTTGGTTGGCGCCTTCAATGCAGCTTTTGCCATGGGGAAGAACCTTAAGTGTTGAGTATTTTGGGTCGATTAGGGCGTGATTAACGCATG
The DNA here is from genome assembly GCA_051010795.1 of Rubripirellula sp. GTDB lineage: Bacteria > Planctomycetota > Planctomycetia > Pirellulales > Pirellulaceae > Rubripirellula. Next base: position 20 of record JBPCVE010000293.1, on the reverse strand, counting down.
CCCGTGATTCCTATGGGCAA
>JBPCVE010000292.1:0-43627 GCA_051010795.1 Rubripirellula sp. | reverse complement strand
TGATGGACTCACACGGCCCCAAACTGGGTGGACACCTCAAAGGCATCGTTGCGATGCTGCCACCCGGCATGGCCCAACAAGCCATGGCAGGAATCACCGTCCAACAGACAGACGATAATACCGGGACGCTGACAATCCCCGGAGAAGCAGGCCCTGAAGTTACCGACATGGCGCGTTACATGGGTCGCTGGATTCCCAAGGACATGGCCGATGAATGGCAAGCGAACAAAGACAGCATGCTGTCGGAGATGAAAACCGAACTGGCCGCGGCCCAACAGGGTGAGCAAGCAGCTCAAGCCAACATGATGGCTGGCATGATGATCACGATGGTCGGTGGCATTCTGGACCCGATGCTCGCTGCAAAATCGCAGGCTGAGTTCGATCAGTCGCTGATGCAGATCATGGCGCTCGCTCCCATGCTTGGCTTAGGTGGAGGCGGCGGAGCTGCCGGTGGTTTCCCCGGCGGTCCCGGTTTCCCTGGTGGACCTGGCGGGCCCGGTGGTGGATTCCCCGGTGGACCGGGTGAAGAAGAACCTGCGGGTCCTAGTTCGGATGACGCCTTCCCCTTCTAGAGACGTTCCAACGCGATCTGGATATGAATTCAAGGAGCAAGCCTACACGTGTGCAGGCTTGCTCTTTTTTTGGCCAACACAAATATTGTAAGTCGCTCGAGGAACTCCAAGGATCGCCACGAATTTGGTGGCGAACACGGTGAAGGAGCACTCTTGTGCAGAACCACAGGAATTCAAACGACACAGATTGCTGGTGAAACCGAAAGGCAGCCAAACGCTAAAGTGCCTTGGCCTTATTTCCCGTTCGAATTTCCCGTTCGAATTTCCCGTTCCAGAGAAGCCGCAAGACAATCGCGCCCCCCCCCAGTTGCAGCAATTTGCAGCGTGGAGATCTCAAGAACAGAGATCCATATCACCGCTATTCGCACTGTCTCATTGGGTTTCCACCCGCGGTAACAACCGCAAGGCTAAACACGAAAGCTACTAATCTAAATCGTGACACAACGAATCACGAGTTTGTTTTTTAGTCCGCGAGGGCTAACCATTGGCTGACTCGACCTACGAGGCGACCAACGGGGAAAAAGTGGCAATACCAGCCTTTGTAACCCGTACCCCGCGGTTCCGGAATTTGAGCCATACTGCGGAGCAACAGAACGAACTGTCGGGGTATTCAAAAGACCGATTTTTACTTGCCTCGTTCTTGCATCCCAGGTTCCTAGCAGGAGCCATAAGAGTGGCTCCGGACTCGCGTGTCCCGCTCGGGCTTGCTGCCTAAGTCACTTGGACTCACCAGACTTGCTAACGACTTTGTCGATCAACCCGTACTCGCATGCTTCGTCTGCAGACATGAAGCGATCACGATCGGTGTCCTCTTCGATCTTCTCGAGAGAATGCCCTGTGTGCTCAATCATGAGTTCGTTCATGCGTTGCTTGATACGCCGCAGTTCCTCAACGTGGATTTCCACTTCGCGAGCGGTTCCCTGCATACCTGCAAGCGGTTGATGGATCATGATTCGAGCATTGGGAAGCGCGAATCGCTTCCCTTTGGCACCTGCCGTCAGCAAGGCGGCGCCCATCGACGCTGCCTGTCCGATGCAGTAGGTGGCAACATCGCACGAGACAAATTGCATTGTGTCGTAGATGGCCATACCAGCGGTGATACTTCCACCAGGGCTGTTGATGTACAGGTGGATGTCGGCTTTGGGATCATCCGACTGCAGGAACAGCATTTGGGCGACCAAAGCGTTTGAGATCTGGTCGTCGACCTGCTGCCCAAGAAAAATGATGCGATCTTTCAGCAGGCGACTGTAGATATCGTAAACGCGCTCTTCGCGACCACTCTTTTCGACAACGTAAGGGATGACAGGCATAACGTGCTATTGATTGGGGTTTTTGGGTGCAGATGTTGGTTTAGAAGGAGGAATTCCGCAACAGCGGAATCAGGCATCGTCGTCGTCACCCTCGGAAGGTGGCTTGGTCAGAATATCGTCAACCAGACCGTATTCTTTGGCCTCTTCGGCGCCCAAGAAGAAATCGCGGTCGGTATCATTGGCAATTTTCTCAACCGACTGGCCCGAGTGCTTGCTAATGATGTCGTTGAGCACATCGCGATAGCGGAACATTTCTGCCGCCTGAATCTCAATGTCACTGACTTGACCGCCCACACCACCCATCGGTTGGTGCATCATCACGCGGCTGTTCGGCAGACAAAAGCGTTTGCCCTTACTACCGCCGACGAGTAACACGGCGGCACCGCTGCAGGCCTCTCCCACGCAGTAGGTCGCTACGGGGCAAGACAACATCTGCATGGTGTCGTAGATCGCTAACGTCGCGGTGACGCTTCCGCCCGGCGAATTCAAGTAAAAGTGGATGTCTTTTCGCCGGTTTTCGCTCTGTAGATAGAGCAATTTCATCACGACGTCATTAGCATTTGCATAATGAATCTCGCCCTGCAAGAACACAATTCGGTTCTCTAGCAGTAGGTCGCCAAGCGTCAGTTGACGCTGGCGTTGGTAACCTTGGTATGACTGACTACTGGCCATCTCAGCTTCGAGCGGCCCGAGGTGTTGCGGATATTGTGCCATTTACCTGTCTTAATAGTGCTTTCCATCGGAAAACCCGAGTAACGTCGAGGTTTTCCAAACTGCCGGACATTTTGTGAGTCTGTATCGTCCCGAATCGTGTTTCAGGCGTCAATGGCAGGATATGAGCCCGTCGAGTGGGCCGACACGGATACAGCCGATGTTTTCGCACTTCAGGGACCGTCACAACCTCAGACGGAGAAATCGACCGGTTCCTATGTGGCTCAGGTGACTGCCCAGCCGAGAGGGCTGAGCCTTCGGCTCCACGTGCACCGAAACTGACAAGACCCGCTGATAGCATTGCGGCCTCGAACCTGTGTCTCAGTAACAAACACTCACTGGCTTTGTCGCACAAAAATCTTCAACGAGTGGTGCGGCATGTGTACTTTGCTCTGCAACGATGGCATGGGGCCATTCAACTCCGGAAAGATATCTGCTGGGGATTCCGCAGCTGTATCGACAAACAGGTTCCAGCGAGAACCAGTCGCAAACACTGGCATTACGAATTCACGTTCCTGGCCGGTGCTATTGAACATCATGACGAGGTCGCGTCCGAGACCCTGAGGATCATCGGTTTGATGAGGTGCGGCGATGTAAGCCATCATCGCCAGCGTTTGCTGTCCCCAATTGAGAGTCTGCCCCTCGGGTGAGAACCAGGAGACATCCGGGATCAACCGATCATCCACCGGTTGACCGGTGAGATAGGTTTTCCGTCGAACGCTGGGTTGTTCGCGACGAAAACGAATCAAGCCTTGCACGAACCGCAACATTTCATCGTTCTGCTCGACAAGATTCCAATCAAACCAACTGGTTTCATTGTCCTGACAATAGGCGTTGTTATTGCCACTCTGTGTACGACGGACTTCATCGCCACTGACAAGCATTGGCACACCTTGACTGAGCAACAGGGTGGCCATCATGTTTTTGATCTGTCGCGTTCGAATCAGATTCACTGACCCGATTTCCGTTTCACCCTCAACGCCGTAGTTATCACTGATGTTATGGTTGTCACCATCGCAATTATTTTCGTTGTTTGCTTCGTTGTGTTTTTCCTTGTACGACACCAGGTCGTTCATTGAAAATCCGTCATGGCTGGTAACAAAATTGATACTACAGAAAGGCGGGCGCCCGTCGTGTTCGTACAGGTCGCTGCTCCCGGCAAGTCGCGTTGCAAGATCGCCCAACGTTCCTTGATCGCCACGCCAAAAACCACGAACGTCATCGCGAAAACGGCCATTCCATTCAGCCCAGCGGTGATTGCCGAATGAACCGACCTGATATGCCCCCGCAGCATCCCAGGCCTCAGCGATAATCTTGGTATCAGCCAGCAAGGGATCCTCTGAAATCAATTCAACCATGGGCGGGTTGGGGATCAGATCACCGTTACGATCCCGACTCAAGATACTTGCCAAATCAAAACGAAATCCGTCCACGTGGTAATTGTGAACCCAATGTCTCAAGCAGTGAAAAATCATTTCTCGAACCACGGGATGATTACCATTGAGGGTATTCCCGCAACCACTGAAATTACAGTAATGCTGGCCTTGGCTGAGCATGTAATAGACTTGATTTTCCAACCCCTTGAACGACAGTGTCGGTCCCTTCTCATTGCCTTCGCAAGTGTGATTGAAGACGACGTCAAGGATGACTTCGATCCCAGCCGCATGCAGAGCCTTCACCATCTGTTTGAATTCACGTACTTGCGAACCAGGCGTTTGGTCATGGGCATACCCACGGTGCGGTGAGAAGAAAGCCATGGGGTCATAGCCCCAGTAGTTTCCTCTCTCCATCGCGTTCCCATGCATATCTTTGATGGGAAACTCATTGACGGGCATCAACTCCACAGCGGTGATTCCAAGGGATTTCAGATATGGAATCTTTTCGATTACGCCCAGGTAACTACCACCCGCCTCGACCTTGGCTGTCTTGCTGTTGGTAAAACCTTTCACATGCATCTCGTAAATGACGGATTCGCTGATATCGTGGCGAACATGTCGATCGCCTTCCCAATCAAACTCATCGTCGATCACAACGCACTTGGGTGGACGCACCACCCCATCAGTTCTGGACTGAAATTCGCCCGCAAGTGCTTGCGTGTAAGGATCGATCAAGCGGGCCGCAGGATCAAACCTGTGGCCATTCTCTGGGGCCCAAGGTCCGCTGGCCTGAAAATGATAAAGCTGACCGTGCGCGAGAGAAGGCACGTTCAAACTCCAAACATCACCCCACCGATCGGAATCCCGATCAAAACTGATCACCTCAGAGGGCTCGGTGTCACCCACTTCATTATAAAGCAGCAACCGCATCGCAGTTGCCGATCGACTGAAGACAGAAAACTGTGCGCCGGTGTTGTTAACGCGGGCACCGAAAGGAGGCTGATACGCGAACTGCAAACTTGGGCAAGGTTGGCGCATTAACATGTCGCGGTTCTCTTCTCATAAGGCCGACTGGACTGTGACATTGCAGTCGTTCATCAAATTCTGGTTTCGACTCAACGCTGGCAATTCCTTCCGCCAGTCACCCTGCGCTGAGTTCAGACCCACCACCCTTGACTGCCGTACTTCAACCGTAGCACCATGCCCCACAGATGCCTGAGGATCATTGAACCAGTGGTCAAAATCTCGCCATACAGTTGCCTGCCAGGATGATTGGCGCTTCCGTAACGGAGAAACGTGCGGTCGGGATAAGTGAAAGCTTGCGGGCTGTAGCGACCGAGACCCTGTCCCGCACAACCCATCGCAAACTGCACTGCTCCCCAACACTTAGAATCCGCTGACGCACTAGGGTCATCGACCGAACGCAGAAGGCGATTCAGTCGCTTTTTTTAACGGGCGTCCCACGTCCCTAGAGTGCTTGCAGCGTGGCCAGCACCCCCCTCCACACAAACGCCGCGTTTACGGAACCAGCACTTAGCAAAAAGTGGGTTGAAAAAGTGATTCTCCGGCCGTGAGGTCTCCCTACGGATGGAGAAAAAGCATTGAAACGAAGCGTCGCCCAGGAGCCAAGTTTCCTGGATGAAACCCGACAAAGGCTGGACTTTGCAAACAGCCGGTCACCCGTCGCTGGACTGGCTGGCTGGTGATGCTCCGACAGAGGGCGTGACTAACAGCAGGGTGGCAGACTGAGAAGAGAGGTCACGGTTGCCCTGTTTGGGCCATTTTCCGACCATCAGCCCACTAAACCCGGACAAACACAAACACTTTGGTTTAGAGGTGAATTACGGCATTTCCTGCGTCACCTCCTCATTTGCCCCAGCCCCTTGAAGCTCTTAACGCTACCACACGACCTGTTCGTTGCCCCCGAGACGATCAACGCAATGCGAACCGCAAAAGGCACAGAGTGTGCTGGAATCCGTGGAGGAGATTCAAGGGGCTGGGTTTCAGGCGTCAGGCCCTCTAAAATCCGGATACGAGAGACGATTTGAGCTCTGCTGTTCGAAGTCGCCTCGTTCGTACATGCTATGGCTCAGTAAGGCAGTGATTCGCTTGCCTCAACCGCCCCGTTATTATCCGCACGCTTGCACCCTGGCAAAGATGGCCGCAACTTACAAAGACGCCGGTGTCGATTTGGACGTCTACGCCGAATCAATGAGTCGCCTGCCGCGGCTGATGCACCGTACCTTCAGTCCCCGGGTGATCCCCAGCGATGGCGGCTTTGCAGGACTCTTCAGTCTTGACTTTGCCGGCAAACTGTTCGCTCGAAATTATGCCGACCCAGTTCTAGTGAGTGGTACGGACGGGGTGGGCACCAAGTTAAAAATCGCCCAACTCACGAAGCGTCATAACACGGTTGGAATCGACCTTGTTGCCATGTGTGTCAACGATTTGCTTTGCACAGGCGCAGAGCCCCTGTTTTTCCTCGACTACGTCGCGATGGGAAAAGACGACCCAGCTCGGCTGGAACAGATTGTTCAAGGAATCAGTGACGGCTGCGTCCTCGGGGACATGGCGTTGTTGGGCGGTGAAACGGCAATCATGCCGGACATGTACGGAGACGAAGATTATGACCTCGCCGGATTTGCAGTCGGCGTGGTCGAAAAGAAGCGTTTGATCAATGGCAAGATGATCAACGATGGCGACGTTGTCCTGGGCATGGCCGCGAGCGGACTGCACAGCAACGGTTTTTCCTTAGTAAGAAAAGTCATCAACGACGCGAAACTGAACTGGGACGACTGCCCAGAAGCGTTGGGGGGTAGCTCGCTCGCTGATGCTTGCCTGGAACCCACCCGCATTTACACCAAGGCATTGAGGGCCGTGCAATCGCACTACCAGGTGAAACAGGTGTTACACGGACTAGCCCACATCACTGGGGGCGGATTCGAAGAAAACCTTGACCGCATTCTTCCCCCCAGCGTTGACGCCATCATCGAACCTGATTCATGGGATAAACCAGCTATCTTTGACTGGCTGCAAGCAACCGGCAACGTTGCCGACAGCGAAATGAGGAGAGTCTTCAACATGGGAGTTGGAATGGCGTTGGTCGTGAGCGAATTTTATGCACCAAGCATTGCAGCTCAGATCAGTGACTTGGGAATCCCATGCGTTCCTGTTGGCAAGATTGTCAGCGGAAGCGGAAAAGTGCGATACTCTGATACACTCGCCTAGCCTGTCCCAAGCAAACACTTGTCGGCAGCAGACTGCAAAACACCTGCCGGCCGGTAACGCATGGACAATTCTTGGCAGCAACCCAATGGACCGCGTCCGGCAGAAAACGGTCAGCGTCTTGAATTCACCCCAAACCATTGCCCGACCCGATTCGAGGCTCAGGATTTTCCGTCATGAATTTTAGTTACCACGACGCGTCCAAGATGATCGACCATGCGTTACTGATGCCGACGCTGACCACTGAGGAACTTGAGAATGGCTGCCGGATGGCTGCTGCCTACGAAGTCGCAAGCGTCTGCATCATGCCGTATTACGTTGCACGCTGCACCGAGCTACTGAATGAGTCTGGTGTCCTACCCAGCACGGTGATTGGTTTTCCACATGGCGGTCAAGCCACTAGCACCAAGGTTGCCGAATCGCAGCAAGCAATCGCTGATGGCGCGGTTGAGCTCGACATGGTCATCAACATCTCCGCAGCGTTGAGTGGCCGTTGGCAATACATTACCGATGAAATCAACGCAATCACGACGCTCGCCCATGAGCATCAGCGAAAAGTCAAAGTGATTTTTGAAAACTGCTATTTGGAAGACTCGCAGAAACGACGTTTGACTGAGATTGCCTGCGACCTTGGGGCAGACTGGATCAAGACATCGACCGGTTTCGGGACATCGGGTGCAACCATCCCCGATTTGGAATTGATGCTTGCCCACCGAACTCTTCCGACCCAAGTCAAAGCGGCGGGCGGAGTCCGTGACCTCGAGACCCTGCTAAAAGTGCGTGACATGGGCGTGTCACGGGTTGGAGCCAGCGCCACCGCAACGATTTTGGACCCTGCACGCCAGCAACTCGGCCTCGATCCGGTTCAATACCAAAGCAATGCCGATGGCAACGGTTATTAAAACCATCCGTTCCTGGATCGTGCAGTCACTGCCCCCGATCAGCACTGCAGCGATCAACAAACCAGCGTGACACCGCCCAGCGATTGCCGGCCTAGATTGTTTTGAATGCGATTATTGCTAGCTGCCGGAAGCAATGGTTGAGAAGGCATGCGATGGTGTTCAACGGCGTGCTGCTGCCATGGTAAACTACGTCGCGTGGAACAAATTCGGTTCTCAGCAAACGCCGCCGGATTTGCGTTCCACCGTCACACTCCCTTCGTTCTTCAGGTCCTTCCATGCCCACCCGTTTTGCGTTCATCGCTGTTCATTGCCTGTTGATTCCTTGCAGCCTTCTCGCAGCTGATTCCTGGCCGCAATTCAGAGGTCCTGGTGGTGACGGAATTGCACAAGACCAGACGATTCCTACTGAATTCAGCGAGTCTGATGGCGTGACATGGAAGACAGATCTTCCCGGGCTTGCCTGGTCCTCACCAGTGGTCTCGGACGGAACGATTTGGGTCACCACAGCAATTGAGAGAGTGCCAACCGCTGAAGAGAAAGTTGAACTGTTTAAAAAGAATGGCATCGAAGAGCGTAAATTCAAACAATTATCCATCGCCAAATCGATTGATCTGAAATTAATAGCAGTCAGTCTCAAGACTGGATCAATACAAAAAACGATCGACCTCACTTCGATTAAATCACCCGATGCAATTCACTCCCTGAACAGCTATGCGTCCCCCACGCCCGTCATTGATGACCAGCACATCTATTGTCACTTCGGTACTTATGGCACGTTTTGTGTTGATTGCGCCAGCGGGAAAATTGTTTGGCAGCGGCGTCTGCCATTAGTCCACTCGGTTGGTCCAGGCAGCTCTCCGTATCTGTTGAGAAACATGCTTGTTCTGATTCAGGATGGTGTGGAGCGTCAGTACGTGACTGCCCTGAACAAGTCCACGGGAGAAACCCTGTGGGAAGTGGACCGCCCCGAGATGGACGCTCCGACGGGCGACCAGAAGAAAGCATACAGCACCCCGATCGCCATCACCGACAAGACAGGTCGCGAGCAGCTGATTTGCATGGCATCCCAATGGATGGTTTCCTACGCGCCAGAGACTGGCAAAGAACTCTGGAAGGTCTATCACGGCAAGGGATTTTCGGTGGTACCACGCCCTGTCTTTTCCGATGACATCGTGTATTTTTCAACAGGTTTTGGGAAACCTCAACTGTGGGCTGTCAAAGTTGATGGCGCGGGTGACGTCACTGACACTCATGTCGCATGGACTGTGAAGCAGGGAATACCTGCCAAGCCTTCCCCTTTGATCCACGATGGTTTGATTTATGTGGTTTCCGACAACGGCGTCGCAAGTAGCTTTGATACCAAGACCGGCGATTCCGTCTGGAAGGAACGCCTTGGCGGGGCATACTCAGCATCGCCAGTGCTTGCTGGCAACAACCTGTACTTTGGTTCCCAAGAGGGAAAAGTCACCGTGATTCAACCTGGTGCTGAGCCAAAGATTCTGGCCGAAAACCAACTGGACGGTAAGATCATGGCATCGCCCGCGATCGTCGAGGATTCGATCATTTTGCGAACAGACAAATCGCTTTACCGTATCGACTGAGACGGCTAAATCGCCGTCGGCGGCCCTAACGATCGAAACTTCGCAGCGGCGAAAAACATGTTTTCCGCCGCTAACATGTTCAATAAACCGAGAGGCTCGCAACGCCCCACACGCCTTTACACAAACGTAAGTTCGAGGGTCCTAACGCACCACCCGATGCGTGGGTGTCGGCCTGCCCGGACGCAGCGAGTGAGCAGCAACCGAATGGACATCCAAGCCTTGCTCGGTGCAAACCAAGGCAACTGCATGCCTGCAATCGCGTTCCAGAGTGGCGGGGTCCATCGCGACCCGAGCATTGACGATCAGTTGCACGCTGCCCGCAACTTCACGTCCCGCTGCCAAGCCGACATCAACTTCGGAATCGTTACTGACAACATTTGCAACTGACTGTGTGTCCCCTCCCAAAGCAGAGACTTTGAGATGAGCGATTTGTCCGTCTCCAGTTTCGATCACCTCGTTAGCGATCTTGCCCACAAGGCTTTGCGTCAAGCCATCCAGATCAATGTGTGTGTCAGCGGCTGTAACAGAAGCCGTTAAATTCACCCAGCCCAGTTCAGCTTCACCCTCGGCATAAGTATCGTAATCGATGTCAAGCAAGCGGCGGTTGGTTGTCGAAACGTCTTCAATCCGAGCCATGACTGCATCCACTCCTTCGCCGGATTTTGGACTCACCGGAATCACCGGAACATGCTCGGCGATCGCCTGCAGACGCTCGCGAAGTTCTGCAACTTCCTCGTGATTGAGCTGATCAAGTCGCCCGATCATCAGATAATCAGCCTCTTCGAGTTGCTTTCGGAAGATGTATTCAGCCTGCGGTGAAAAGCCGCTTTTCCGGCCCCCGGACGCCTCAGCGAGAATTCGTTTCCCGTGTGAGGGTTTCAGTAAAACGCCAAACGGCGCTAGCTCAAACCTTTCTCCTAACAGTTGCTGGAGTGGGAGAATGACGGTCGCGACCAAATCGGTGCAACTGCCCACTGGTTCTGCTAACACAACATCGGGAATCTGGTCTGCTGAGAACTTTTCGGCCGTTGCGACCAACTCGTCGAAGCTACAACAGAAACAGGCGCCTGAGACCTCGCCGACATCAAAGCCCTGAGACCGCAGATTCTGTGTATCGACCAAATTTTCGGTCTGATCGTTGGTGATGATCCCTACGCGCTTACCCTGTGCGGAATACCGCTTGGCGAGCTCACCTACCAGAGTGGTCTTGCCCGCTCCGAGGAAGCCGCCAACCAGTACAAATTTGATTTTCTGTCTCATCATCAACGATTCACCAAAGCGAGTCCGCTCTCACCGCCGCTGCCCGACGGCAGCCCATTTTCCCCAACAACCCGCTCTGCAGAAGATCAGCATGAACTCACAGATGGGGTTGGATTGCACTCACAGGCGAGCTTCTGACAAGCTTTGGCGGGCAGCCCTTGGGACTTTGTACCGTTAACAGCTGCCAACCCCTGAGGGACAATGATCTTGGAAACTCGTCGAGCGGCCATCTTTTGCGGGAAAAGAGGGCTGAGACCCCATCAAGGGTCCGCGACTCTTTGCAGCGGCGGGACGGCGATGCTAACCGATCCGATCTTAAATTTCCAGCATCCCCTCGCGTTCCTTGGCCGGTAGCGAGCACCTCTTCGTCTGGGCATTCAACCCATGCTGGGATTGAATCACGGGGGGCTGAGCGGCATTTCGAATAAAACGCTGCTAATTTACAGTCAAAAAGTCATTGTTGCCCGGAATCGCTTCACTTATTCTTGGAACCGGCAATGAGGATAGCGTCATTTGTGGCCTTGGGCACCCATCGTCCGCCCATGATGACTAATCGCGAACGACGACCAGACGGTATAGATTGCGGAAGATATCGATTACCCTTTCCGAGCTGAATTTGAGACTCACGTTGGCACAGAAATGTGATTGACAGGTTCAAGGAGTCCCACAACCATCGATTCGTTGACGCAAACGCTGTACAACCTGACAGAATGTTTGCGGTGCCTCGCCTGAGCAGCGAATTGCTGGATGGCTCGGCAAGAACAATTCATCAATCCTAAATTGGCTCCGTCAGAGCCTCCCAAAACCACAACAGCCTTGCGAGTTTGCTACGCGGATGAGTAACGAGTACGACACAATCATCATCGGCGCTGGGATGAGTGGCTTAGCGGCCGGAATCCGCTTGGCACACTTTGACCAGAAAGTTTGCATTCTCGAGCGTCACTACACGATTGGCGGTCTGAATTCGTTTTATCGGATGGGCGGTCGCGACTACGACGTGGGTCTTCACGCGATGACCAACTTTGCCCGCAAGGGAACCAAAAAAGGCCCTTTGGCCAAACTGATCCGGCAACTCAGGTTTCGCTGGGATGACTTCAAACTTGCTGAACAGGTTGGATCTTCGATCCGCTTTCCTGATGTGTCGATGGATTTCAGCAACGACATTCAATTGCTCGAATCTGAAATCGCGAAGCATTTCCCTGAGCAGATCGACGGATTCCGTTCATTGTGTGGTTCGTTGCTGGATTACAGCGACATGGACGGCGATGCGCCCAACTTCATGCGATCCGCTCGCGAAGTCATGGCCGAGCACATCAGCGACCCACTCCTCATTGAAATGTTAATTTGTCCGCTGATGTGGTACGGAAACGCCCGCGAAAACGACATGGACTTTGGTCAATTCTGCATCATGTTCCGGGCTTGTTACTTGGAGGGATTTGGGCGCCCCTTCAAGGGAGTTCGCGTGATCCTTAAAAATCTGGTCCGACGGTTTCGGGGGCTGGGTGGTGAACTGAAACTCCGAAGCGGTGTCTCACGAATCCACGTAGAGAACGGCCAAGCACAAGGTGTGGTGCTTGATGATGGTACCGAACTGATGGGCAAACGCATTCTTTCATCTGCAGGAAATGTCGAAACAGCAAGACTGTGTGATGATGTCTCCAGCGTCGATGTTGCCAAAGCAGGGAAGCTTTCCTTCATCGAATCGATCTCGATCCTGGATCGTAAGCCGACCGATTTTGATTTCGACCGAACCATTGTTTTCTACAACGACAGCAATCATTTTCGCTGGGAACGGCCAGAACAACAGCTTTGCGATAGTCGCACTGGAGTCATCTGTTCGCCCAACAATTACATCTACGACTCAGATGAGGGCGAGTTGCCCGACGGCGTCATTCGCATCACCACTCTCGCGAATCACGATCACTGGTGCAATCTTCCCGATGAAAAATATCAGGCAGCAAAAATTGCTCAGTATGATGATGCTGTTGATTCTGCCGTTCGGTTCATGCCGGATTTCCGGCGTTATGTCGTTGACACTGACGTCTTCACACCCAAGACGATTCGACGTTTCACCTGGCACGACAACGGTGCTGTCTACGGCGCCCCCGACAAGCAACTTGATGGAACCACCCATCTACCGAACCTGTTCTTGTGCGGAACAGATCAAGGATTTGTTGGCATCGTCGGCGCGATCGTCAGCGGAATCAGCATGGCCAACCGTCACTGCATGAGCCTCGAATAGCCAAGTCAAGCCTGCTGTCGAGAACGACAAAATGCAGGTTTTGTTTCCTGTTAATTGTCTGGCAACTCACAAGTGCCTGTGCCCAGGGCAATTCGCGTGTTGTAAGAACCACCAGCAATCACCCCACTTTCTTGCACCTTGATCAAAAGCCATTCGACATGCAGAGACATAGCACCGGCATTGCTGCACTGGACGATTTACTGGGTAGCGGTCTGATCCCGGGCACTTTGACAGTGGTCATGGGAGCCACTGGCATCGGAAAAACACAACTCGGGCTCTGCTATGCCAATGAGGGCAAAACCCAAGAGGGGCAACGGGGTATCCTATTTGATCTCACCTCACGCGGCGACTCTCAAAACCACGCTGATTACGCCGACAGGTTGTACGATTGGCAACTCTCGGAGAGATCGCTTGACACCACGGCCAAACTCGAACAAATCTGGGATCCAGAACAGACTCGCCGTGACTACTTGCACATTTTCCAACACAGTGGAAAGCGTGTGACCGCTACCGACATGGACTCGGACCAATGGCGCGAGTGGAAGTATGAGCAGGCGAAAAAACTCGATCAAGCGATCGCTTTTTTTTACGGCAACTTTGTCCACGGCGTTCGTCGCTGCGTGATCGACGGCGTCGAACCTGCATTGAAAGCAGCCGATTCCATTCAGCTGGAGCTGTTTGAATACGTTTATCACCAGATACTTCACAAAGAACACGACTGGGTGGCCCGTGACCTGTTTCGCGTTGGTTTTCGCGAAAACCAATCCAAGATCGAAGCCCACGCGTACGACCACAACCAACTCGGATGCCTGCTGCTTTACACCAGCCATGAAGTCATGCTCGACGACCTGATCACCCGCCCCATCGATAGTGGTGATGTGCTCTCAAATGCAAATACCATCATCCTGATGGGAAAAACCCGAGATGGAAACAAGATGGGTAGAGCACTGCATGTTGCCAAGCATCGAGGCAGTGCATGCGATGAGTCCATCGTGCCCTACCAAATCACGGAATCCGGTATCGAATTGTCCTGAGCTGCGGGAATGATCCCCAGCCACCAACACGAGTCGTTGGATTCCCCTACGTTTCTGCTGCCCTGGCATGACGCCAACCATACACCGCATTGATCCCCATCTTGAATGCTGAGTACCATCGCAAGGCTACTGATTGAGGGGCAAGGTTTGGCAAAACGAATCATTGATGAGAGTTGCTGCTTGGGAGAACTGCAGTTTCAGAGAACCATCCTGCCTTGCCCTGATGGCGTTCCCCTGCGTGAAGAGAAACCACCGCGTGAAAGCGAGTGCGGCGCGACTCATCCTGCGATTGACTAAATATTGCTAAGCTACGTGCAGGAGTTACGGTGAGAGAACGAGGCCAAGCAGACGCCAATTCCTGCCTCGGTCTCTCTTAGCACGGCAGCCAATCTAGTTTTCATCCTTCAGTGCAGGAGTTACCTCGTTGCATACGTCGCACCCACTAAGAATCATTCCGTACTTTCGTGGCTTGTTATGCCTCAGCGTGTACCTCAGTGTTTGCCTGGGCTTGGCACCACTGAACGAGTCGCTGCTCCCTCTACAACACGCATTCGCAGACACAGAGGCGGATACTGCACCTGAGGCCCCCACACGTCCCAACATTTTATTGATCATGTGTGACGACATGGGTTTTTCAGACATCGGTTGCTACGGAGGAGAAGTCGAGACACCAAATCTGGACCGACTCGCTGGGGAGGGCTTGCGATTTCGCACGTTTTACAACAACGCCAAGTGTGAACACACGCGTGCATCATTACTGACGGGGCATTGGTGGCATCACGTGGGAGCATCGTCCACGGTTCACTACTCGTCAGAAACCTTTGGCGAAAAGATGCGGGCAAGTGGCTACCGCACCCTGATGACAGGAAAATGGCACGCTGGCCAAACCCCCTATCAACGAGGATTCGATCGTTACTATGGCCTGACCGACGGCTGCTGCAATTTCTGGAACCCAGGTCATGCGAGGAATAGCGGCCCCACACCAGCGCGAAAGAAAGTACGACGATGGGCAATTGACGGTGAAGAGTTCACACCGTTCACGCCGGAAGACCCCGACTTTTACACCACCGATGCCTTTACTGATCAAGCCATCCAATACCTCGAACAATACCAGAAGGAGACCCAACCGTTCCTACTTTATGTCGCGTACACCGCGCCGCACTACCCTTTGCACGCCAGTGAATCAGACATCGCCAAGTACCGAGGCAAATACAAGCGTCTGGGCTGGGATGCACTTCGAAAACAACGATTTGCCAACCAGCAGGAATTGAACATCCTTCCCGACAATGCAACCCTTTCACAGCGTGACGATTCGATCCCCGCATGGGAAACGATTGAGAAAAGCAAAGTTGATTGGTGGGACCTTCGCATGGCAACTTATGCGGCCATGATCGATCGAATGGATCGCAACATCGGGCGACTTCTAAAAACGCTGGACGAAACGGGTAAGGCTGAAAACACAGTGATTTTCTTTCTGTCGGACAACGGTGCATGCAAAGATTCGGCAGACCGATCGACGGTCAAAGGAACGATGCCATGGGAAGTCACCAGCTATCTGACCCAAGGCCAACCTTGGGCCAATGCGTCGAACACCCCATATCGCCAGTACAAAACAACCGATTACGAAGGTGGAACCCGCACACCCATGATTGCCCACTGGCCAGATCACATCATGCCGAACTCAATCACGGACTATCCCGGACACTTGATTGATTTCATGCCAACCATGCTTGAGCTTGCCGGTGCCAAGATTGACGGATCCCTGCCCGGACGATCGCTAGTGCCAGTCTTACGCGGCAAGGAACAGCAACGTGCGTGGCCACTGTACTGGCAATTCGGCAGATCGAGAGCGATCCGCGACGAAGACTGGAAACTAGTCAAGCAAGGATCCGGCGACTGGGAACTATTTGATTTGGGGAAGGATCCCACCGAATCTCGAAACCTCGCGTCACAGCACCCTAAGAAGGCGGCGAAAATGGCGAAGCAATGGGACGCCTGGTGGAAACACCAACCCAACAAGAAGCAGTAAAACGCGCGGTCTGATAGCTGCCTGCATCCTGTCTTGAAGTCAACACGCCTGCGAGTCCTTACCAGTGGCCCCCACCAATGAACATTGGCGTTTGACCGAATCGATGCTGCCAGCCGTGACTCGCATCAACCGAGATCTTCTGGCACCTTGTCATTACGGTTACGCCGGTGAAGATACATTTTGATTGGTACTTCACCAAACGCCAAATGATCACGCAGCACGCCCAGCAGGTATCGTCGATAATCATTACCAAACGCCTTGGGTTCACCGCACATCAACACGATCGTAGGCGGCTCCGTCGACACCTGCGTTGCATAATAGATTTTCGGGCGACGATTCTGATAAAGCGGGGGCTCGTGCGCTTCCATGGCAGCCTTGATCAGACGATTCAAAACACCCGTTGAAACTCGTTCACGTGACTGCTTGAAAAGCATGGTCGCATGATTCAGAAGTGTTTTGACATTCTTTCCTGTTTGACCTGTAATGAACGCGATAGGGGCATAGGCCAAGGTCGGGAACTGGGCACGCAAGTAACTGACCCAACGATCCGTAGCGACTGATCCGTGCAACATGTCCCATTTATTGATTACGAAGATGCATGGCTTGTGATTTTCCATCACGTAGCCCATCAACTGCTTGTCAACCTTACTGACCGTTTCCGTTGCATCGAAGAACATCAGCACAACATCAGCTCGACGGACACCACGTTGGGCACGGTGCATTCCGTAATACTCGAGATCCGTTCGCTGGCTTTTACGCTTGCGCAAACCGGGCGTATCGATTGCGATGAAGGTTTGTCCGTCAATTTCGAAGTGCACATCGACACTGTCACGAGTCGTACCGGGCACCTCACTGACAATCATCCGTTCGGTTTCGACCAACGTATTAACGAAGGTGCTTTTACCAACATTCCTGCGTCCGACGATCGTCAACTTCATCTGCGGAGTCGAGACGGTCTCATCAACAGGTTCGGGCAAACGATCAACAATCAGCTCAAGCAAACGATCACGATTTCGATTCTGCGTGGTGCTGGTGCAAAGCACATGGCCGCGGCCCAACTTGTGAAACTCTTCGGATTGGATTTCCTGATGCTCCTGGTCAGTCTTGTTCGCGACCAGGATCACCGGCTTTTCGACGCCCCGAAGGCGTTCAGTCACCATTTCATCAAGCGGCATCAACCCCGTTTGAACGTCGACCACCAATAAAATGACATCGGCTGCATTGATCGCCAATTCGATTTGCTGCCGAACATCGGCAGTCAAATTATCCTCATCCTCGACCCCCATCCCGCCAGTATCGATCAATTCGAAATAGCGATCATTGGCTTCGATCAGCGTTGTCATGCGATCGCGGGTGACACCGGAAAAATCATCGACAATGGCCAACCGTCGACGCGCTAACCAATTAAAAAGGCTGCTCTTGCCGACGTTAGGACGTCCGACGATGGCGACTTGCGGGACTGGCATGGGAAGACTACTTAAACAGAATTGCTCGTTGACAGTGCTGCAGAATTGACCGAGTGTCAGCCAATGCAGCACGAGCAACAGGGAGAAATGAAACGACCGAGAACGTATTTCCTCAGTGCACAGGCGAATTACCGGCTCGATGCCCTACAACCTACGAAGGCTAGCAGAATCGGTAAGCACGACCGGAAAGCGTAAGCTGAGCAAGGCAAATGGGATAGTCCTGTTTCCATACTGCCTGAGCACCTCGGGTTGCCAGAGCCGACCCAGCCCTGCCACCAACCCACCCAAACCGCAAACATTACGCTCGATGGCTGACCCTTATCATGCCCCGCTCGCACGATGCTAGTGTTGCCCGATACAATCTGGCCGGACCAAAAATCTGTCGGCGTTTGCCGCTGCCGGGCGGCTTGGCCAACAAAATGCCGTTGCCGAGCGGCGTGGCCAATAAGATTCAGTCCATTTCGCAGCGGAATGCCCATGAACACCCCCAGCAGCTCAAACAACCCAAACTTAGCGGACGGTAATTCCGGGCAGTCGGCGTCAGAATCACAGACACAGGAGTCGCTGGTGAGCGAGAGCCAAGAGGCACAGCCCGCTGAGAGCTTGGACCCTCAGCAGACCACCTTCGAAACGGCAGCTCTGGCGGCACATTTGCAACGCGCGGGAATAATGTGGTTGCCTCGACCGGACCTTGACTCGATCGAACAGATCGCCACCCGGTTTGATGCCGGTGACAACGCGGTGGTGGGTGCGGCAAGCTCAGAAGCCCCCCAGTTGAAAGGGGCGCAGTCAGAGCCAGCACAAGGGAAGCCATCGCAAGGGAAGCCAGCATTGGCGCGCACCAACCCTGCTAGTCACCAGCCTGAAGCTAACAAGGGTCCAGATTCGAGCGGCAGCGTGACCACATCGAGCAACAACAGAGAGGAGCCAGCGCAAAAGCGTGACACTCCCAACCGTCCGACCGCCACTCGTCCTGGATCCAGGCTGCAGGGAGTCTCCGCCATTCAGACGCCGGAGAGCGAATACTCAGGTGATCCAGAGCCCCCAGACCAACGAACACTGCAACTCAAACAGCTTGAACAGACGGTTGAGTCTTGCACGCTATGCCCCGCACTCGCAAGTTGCCGAACCAAGACAGTCTTTGGCGAGGGTAATCCGAGTCCGCGTTTCGCCTTTTTCGGAGATTGGCCCGGGGAGGAAGAGGATTTGGTCGGTCAACCGTTTGTGGGAAGGGCCGGGGATTTGCTCACCAAGATGATGCAAGCCTGCACTCTGCAACGTGCCGATGTCTATATCCTTACCACGGTCAAATGCCGGCCCCCCGGTAACCGAAACCCAGAAGGTGACGAGCAGTCAAACTGCCGCTCGTACTACCAACAGCAATTCAACCTGCTTAGGCCCGAATACATTGTCTGCTTGGGAGCTGCCAGCGCGCAGGAACTGCTGGGAACAAAATTGTCAGTTGGCCGCCTACGAGGAACGCTCCATCGCTACTTTGCAAGCAAAGTACTTGTGACCTATGACCCAGCTTATTTGGATCGCAATCCGGCAGCCAAAAAAGCTGCCTGGACCGACCTTAAATACCTGATGCGAGATGCTGGTATTCAAATACCGAAGCGTTAGGCAGGAGTGTCCACGCGAGTATCAAAACTTTTTATTTCCCAGATTGTCGGCAGACAAACGCGGGCACGTCGTAATTCGCTCTTGACCGTTTTGTTCAGATGGGAACAATTTGACCACAGCGACGCAAGGATTGCTCGCTTGCAGTGGTGGAACCGCTGCGAACGCTAACGACAAGATGCGCAGGGAGGCCATCATGCACCACGGAATCCAACGTTCCGAAATCTCGGACTCGACTAGTGTTTTTCCATCCAAGGCGAAATCACTCGTCGATTTGGCAACTGGAAAGTTTCCTGGTTGCGACTTGGCCGAAGCCAGTGAATCTTTTCGCTCGGCCAGCACCCCCAGCTATTCGCTGCGTGACTTGTTGTCTGAAGCACGCTTCTTTGCGGCCGATGACATCGAATTTGATTCAATTGCTGAATCATCAGCCACCACATCAGCGGGCGACCTGGTCATTTATCGAATTGGCCAGGACAACCCGTCACGCGTGATCGCAGATGCCCTGGCCCGCGGTGCATGTGGCATCATCACCGAACAGCTTCTGCCCTGCCCGCTGCCCCAATGCATTGTGGGTGACATGGAGGTTTCTCTGGCAGAAATCGCAGCCCAGCAAGCGGGCCGTCCCGACCGTCAGATGCTCACGGTTGGCGTGATCGGTTCTGCCGGTAAGACGACCACTTCTTTGCTGATTTCAGCTCTTTTGCGATCAGCATCGATACGCACGGCTTATCAAACCGATCTCGGTGCGAGCGACGGCATTGTTCAGACCACTTCCCATTCCAAAATTCCCAACAACCGTGAACTGGTTCATTGGCTGGCGGAAGCCAAAGACAGTCAATGCAAAGCTGCCGTCATCGAAATGTCCGAGACGGAAGCACGTCACGGAAATTACGATGCGATTCAATTCGACATCATTGTCATTTGCAGAACCGCATCTGGCACAGACGACTTCGGTCCTTCAGGACTGCAGTGCAGCCTTGATCGGCTGGCAGACGACGGTGTGGTCATCGCATCGGCGGATGAGCCGAGTGTGACACGTGAGCTTCAGAATCACAACGTTCGAACGTTGACCTATGGGATACACAAAAATGCAGATGTGACCGCACAAATTTTTGATCAGACAGACGGTGTCTGCACTTTACTGCTAACCCACCAAGATTCGACAACGGTCATGGAAACTTGTCTTTGTGGCCATGCCATGGCATCCAACCATGCTGCAGCCGCCGTCGTCGGCTTGTTGCTTGCGGAGCCATTGGAGCGAATTGCAGAGAGTTTGAGTCAGCTTCGCACCGTTCCTGGCCGCAGCCAGCGACTGGCCGAATACGGAAAGTCCACCATCGTCATTGACGCCGGTGGCAGCCCCCCTCGAGCCGTTGAGGCGATGCGTCCTTGCCGCGACATGAAAGCTGGTGGCAAGTTGTGGTGCGTCCTTGTGCTTGATGCTAACGCCAACGCAGACACGCTTGCACGGTACGGCACACAGCTCGAACGTTTTTCAGATCAAGCGATCATCACTGCAACAGACCAGTCGCGATCCAGTTTTTTGGCAGCGTCCCACAATGTGCTCGATGGCGTCAAGAAGTGTGCGAGCTTCCGTCTGGTTGCGAATCGAGATCGAGCGATAGAATGGGCGGTCACTGAAGCGGCTCCCCAAGACACCATCCTTATCATCACTGGCGAGCGTGGCCTGACCGCCCACCAACAGCGAACGAATCTGGCAAAGATCGAGCGGTGCGTTGAACAGGCTCGCGGTCAGGCTGAGCAAATCGAAGCGGAAACAAAACCCAAGTTATCCATTTTTGGAGTTTGAGCCTCTGAGCCTCTGAGCCTCTGAGCCGACGCTGACTACAGAGCCATGCAGTGCACCATCAACGCCTGCCATTCGGCCCACTGTGACAGCATACAACGCTGGTAGGCTTCACTGTTTTTTTTTCCAATGGCACGACTGCATTCGTCGACGAATGCAGTCGGATCCTCATAAGCTCCCCCCGTCAGCTCAGCCAGCTGCTCAAAAACCGGATGGTCTCCGACCTTTCGAAACCAGTACTTGGAATTACCAAAGTCACCCTCCCGCCGGTGCATGATCCCATGCCAAAAACTTCCATTCCGACACGGAAGTTCCTGGCTGAATGAATGGCTCCGTTCCAGATTACCAGCGAGGAGCCAAAAGCCTGCTAGTGCGAGAGCTGCTTGTGACCGAGACAGATCCACGATACCCGCGTTCGGGAAACGCAGCCCGGAATCAGTAATTTGAGCGTCTTGCAGCAGTTCAGTAAGCCGCCCAGCGACCGGCCCATCAGCCAAATCAGGCATTTCCGCTACGGTGATGGCTGCGGTCAGCCCAGACGGCAAACAGGCGAATTCAGAATGGGCAAACGAGTCAAGCTGAGGCATCAATGCATCTCCATTGGCAAAAATACGGCAAAACGTGGCCAAACAATCCTGACGGAAGCAGTTTCGGACAGATCGCGAAGGCTACCGAGGCAGAACCTCCATTGCTAGACTACACTCTCCGGAGACGACAGCTCCGGCACCAGCCTGGGGGAAGTATCCCCTTGGTTTGCCCCTGAAAGCCGACCAACTACCACCCGCATGAATGAAATGCGATCAGCTGGTTGGTTTCCACTTGAAGGATAGGGCTGCATCAGAAAAGAGGAAACCGATGTCAAAACATGGCTCTCTCTTGAAAGATGAGGCACTACCGGAGCACAAACTTTCCAGCTTCCATGCGGGACAGTACCCAAGGGTTTGCCTGAAGGCACACCACCACCGAATTGACCAGTCTTCATCCTCCTCCACTTTTCGACGAAACAGATGAGCAGCGGCGACCAAGCCCCAACGGACGGCCAAGAACCAAACAACGCATCAACTCCCCCCGCTCCAGGAGCTTCCGAAGCCGCTGAGCCACAAGCTGTCGAAGCTTCGGGTGAGACTCATTCTGAAACGCCAGAAGGTGCGACGGCAACTGGGCCCCCACCAGAATCAACTGAGCCCAAGCCTGAGAATCCGCTGTCCAAGCGAGCTCGTGTGTCGGGTCCTTTAGCAGCGAGGGGTCTGGGCGTGGCCAAGCCGGCGTCTCCCTCTGTCAGCACCGAAGATCTTGAAGCAGCTGGCCAAGCTGAATCAGAAAAACCGGGCAAGGGAAAGTCAGGAAACAAAAAGTCAAATCCACGGCCAAGATTGGCAGGTGACAAGCCACAGCCCAAACGACCTCAGCAGGCAGCCACCAGCAAGGTTGCCATTCCGAACGCGCGCCACGCGCTGCCCGATGACATTCAGGCAGAATTGGACGCAGAGCTTGCTGCCACTGATGTTGAGGCCATGCTTAGCGGTCCGGCCGGAATGGCCAATCGCGCCGAACCTCTTACCGAAGGTGCAAGCGTTCAGGGTCAAGTCCTGAAAATCCACGATGACAATGTCTTCGTGGCCTTGGGTGGCCCCGACGAGGGTGTCGTGGCGTTCGATCAATTCGAGCAGGAGCCAGCGATCGGTGATTCTATCGAGGTCTTGGTGCGAGGCATCAGCCGCGAGGACGGCTTGTACGCTCTCGGACTGCCTGGCAGTGCAATCGAAGCTTCCGACTGGGAAGATATCGATGAGGGTTCTGTGGTTGAAGTGACCGTGACAGGCAGCAATTCCGGTGGCTTGGAATGCAAAGTGGGCGGTGCGAAAGGTTTCATTCCCATCAGCCAGATCAGCGAGTATCGTGTCGAGGACACAACCGAATTTGTCGACCAGAAGTTCCGCTGCGTGGTCACCGAGTCGAGCCAAAAGCGAGGTAACCTGGTACTGAGTCGGCGTGCCATTCTTGAGCGTGAACGAGAAGAGAAACGCAAAGAGCAACTTGAACAAATTGAAGTTGGAGATGAGCTGCAGGGCACGGTACGCACCATCAAGGACTTCGGAGCCTTTGTTGACTTAGGCGGGCTAGATGGCTTGATCCACATCAGCAAACTCAGTTGGGATCGTGTCAAGCATCCCAGCGAGGTGCTTGAAATCGGCCAGCAGGTAACCGTCAGACTGGACTCCGTCGACAAGGAGACGGGCAAGATTTCTCTGTCGTACCGCGACCTGCTTGAGAATCCGTGGGATACCGCAGAGCAAGAGTTTGAGGTGGGATCGGTCCACAAAGGATCCGTCACTCGTATTGCCGCGTTCGGATGTTTCGTAAAGCTCGCTGCAGGGGTCGAGGGACTGGTTCACATCAGTGAACTCGCTCACCATCGCGTCTCAAAAGTAGGCGCGTTCGTCAACGAGGGCGATGAAGTGGAGGTAAAAGTTCTTAGCTTCGACCGAGACGCCCAGAAAGTAAGCTTGTCGATTAAAGCCGCTCAACAAGCCCCTGTCGATCCGACAAAACAAGCGGACAAGGAAGAGGTGGACGAACCACCCCGCGAAGTTGCCATCAAGGCAGCACACACAGGCCCACTGAAAGGTGGCAATAACCAAGACACGGGTGGTGCTCAGTTTGGGCTCCGCTGGTAGTTCACGCTGCCAACAGCCTGCTCAGGGCATCCCCAAATTGGTGGTCCCATGTTTTGCCGTTAATTTCAGCATAACCGGTACAAACCGACCGCTGAGTAATTAGTCTGCATCAGGTGCTGCAGCCGATCCCCGCATGCGATGCTTCTGGTTGTGTGTCGTTTTTTTCAGAACGAGATTTCAAACTGAAGAGACCGCCTTTCTGCACCAGGACACGCATGCCGGGAGACGTAATGCCTCGCGATGTGGACGTGCCCCATGCATTTGTATTTTTTTCTACTTGTTGTGCTCTCACTGAGCTGTGCTTCGCTTCCACCGGTGGACACATCGCTGCAGCAAGCCATCCTCGCAAGCGGGTGCATGCTGACGGCACTGATTCTCTTGTGTCATAACGCAGCGAGAATCAGTGCAAAGCAAATCATGCGTTAACAAATGAACGCCTTTCGGTGGCTGGGCTTGGGCATTGCGATTCTTTGCCTTGCTGAGTTTGGCCTTGCGACCGCTACGGTACAGACTCCCTACCTCAACAACACGCTTTTTATGCAAGCTGTGATTCTGCTCATCCCCGGGCTCACGATCACTGTGGCAACCTGGTCAGCCGAACAGTACTACCGGGGACTAACAGGATTGGTCGACAACCATCCAAGCCTGCACGCGAACTACCTTTAGCAACGTTTTCGCGGGACCGTCGCATGGCTCGTATTGCCAATCCTGCTGCTTTTGGGAGTGGCCGATTTGATCACCGGCCTACCAATTGGCGAGGCATCAGCAGCGATCATCACCACCCTCTTCTTGCTGCTGTTTGTGCCCTTGGGATTACCTTGGCTGATCCGACATCTTTTCAAAACATCCCGACTCGATACGCAGACCGAGCGATGGGTGGAGGAAATCATGAGTGCTGCGGGGCTCAGACGCACACGTGTCGTTTGTTGGCAAACCGGCAATCGATCATTCAATGCCATGGTTGCAGGATTCGTTCCTCCCCTACGGACCCTCCTGATTTCCGACCGCGCATTGAATGAACTGCCTCGATGCGAGCTTTCCATGGTCGTGCTTCACGAAGCCGCCCATCTACGCCGCTTTCACGTCCCTTTGCGGATGCTCACTATCGTTCCTGCTTGGCTACTGGGTGGTCTAATCACTCGTTTCGCTGAAGGGCATTCGTGGGCGATGGCCGCTGGCAGCGGTGTCGCAATCGTGATGACGTTGATCACACTGCGAATTGCCGCGAGTCGTACCGAGCTGGATGCCGACGTGCAAGCTTGCCAAATGGCAGCCGAAATGGCAGAACGCGTGCGGGATGTCCCGCAATCCTATGAGGATGCATCCGACGCTCTCTCAAACGCGTTACTCCGGAACACGGTGGAATCACCCTCCGCCAGAAAGGCAAGTTGGTTGCATCCAGGCGTATTTCAACGGATTGCCAATATGCAGTCGTATGCAGTGTCCCCAAATCCTCATGCACAGGCCAGCTCAGCCGCAGCGGCAAATACCGCCCTCATGCACCAAGCCTGATCACAAGGAAGCCGTGAATGGCAGGCAACACTTCATGAATTGCCGGCAATAAGGCACACCGGGGCTTGCGACCAGAAGGGTGGCGGGCCTGAATACTGCAAGCGGGAAGACCACTGAAGGATACCCTACCACCTCCGAAAGCCCGAACGTTTTGTGGTTTTGAAGAGCCGCTTCTGAGTAACGTTGATCGAATTTTCGTGCATATTTCAGCAGACTTCACGGCATTCAGCACTCGGTCCTCAGGCAATGATGTTGATTTACAGCAGGTTTGTCCTGCAACCACATCCTCCGCAGCCGCAACAGAAGCGGTAACCAGGCAGCAAAATTCACTGGCAACCGAAGGTCAGACCGGTGCGTCAATCGCACCCCATTCACTCAAACCTGCTGTGACTTCATAATCGGCTGACGTCAGCGAGCCGGAAACCCCGGCCAGCGGCTAACCGGATACCATTCCGGTGATCACGACCAGCCAACATTAAAAATGTAACGGAGAGATATTCATGGGACGCTCAGGAATTATTACTTTCAAAGGAAATCCAATGACGCTTGAGGGCGATGACGTTGCGATCGGCAGCGCCGCCCCTGACTTCACCGTGCATTACGCAGACGCGGGAATCCAAGCTTTGTCACTGGAGGATCTGAAAGGGAAACCCACCATTATCAGTGTGGTTCCAAGTCTGGACACACCAGTTTGTGCGATCCAAACCAAGAAGTTCAATGAAGAGATCGCGTCCTTGGGAGACAAAATCAATGCCGTGACTGTCAGCCGCGATTTGCCTTTTGCTCAGGCTCGCTTTTGTGGCGCGGAGGACGTGTCAATGCGAACGGCAAGCGATTACCAGAGCCATCAGTTTGGCACAGCCTTTGGCGTCACGATCGAGGAACTCAAGCTCTTAACACGAGCGGTGTTTGTCTTGGATACCGAGGGAAAAGTTGCCTACAAGGAAATCGTCGCTGAAGTCACCGAGGAGCCGGATTATTCGGCTGCCATGGCTGCTATGCGTATGCTTGTGTAGTCAAACGGAAACTCGGTGACGAACTCAGGCACGTTGTCCTGAGTGAGTCGCTGCGTCGACGTCTGGCCAAAGCAAAGTCTGTCGCGACTTGACTTCCCAGCGGTGCGAAGCCATTCACGTATCGAGAAGGTAATACGATGTCCAAATTCGTAGTTGCGGCTTTATACCGTTTCGTGCGGCTGGATGACTATGAAGATCTGCAGAAACCGATTCATGATCACATGGTCGAATTCGGGGTCTGTGGAAGCTTGCTTCTCGCCAGCGAGGGAATCAATGGAACCGTAGCCGGAACCCGTGAGGGAGTCGACAAACTGCTCAGTTATCTGAAAGATGACCCGCGTTTGAGCAGTCTTGAGGTCAAGGAGTCGTTTGCTGTTGAGTCGCCATTCAAACGCACCCGCGTCCGTTTAAAAAAAGAGATCGTCACGATGGGTGTCGAGGGGATCGATCCCAACGACTCCGTGGGGACTTATGTCGACCCGCAGGACTGGAACGCACTGATCAGCGACCCCGAGGTGACCGTGATCGATACACGGAACGATTACGAAGTCGCCATCGGCACTTTTGAGGGTGCGGTGAATCCCGACACGCAGTCATTCCGCCAGTTTCCGTCCTTTGTCGATGATCAGCTTGATCCTCAAAAGCATCGTAAAATCGCGATGTTTTGCACAGGCGGGATACGCTGTGAAAAGTCCACTGCGTTCCTACGAAAAAAGGGTTTTGAAGAGGTTTACCACCTCAAGGGCGGAATTTTGAAGTATTTGGAAGAGGTTCCGGAAGAGGAATCGAAGTGGGAAGGGGACTGTTTTGTCTTTGATAAGCGAGTTTCGGTCGGTCACAACCTGCAACTTGGTGAACATTTGATGTGCTACGGCTGCGGTTGGCCGGTCGACCCAGATGAACAGCGTGAAACGAGCTTTGTGCCGGGCGTCCAATGCCCTCATTGCGCCAATCAGATCACCGAAGAGCAGCGAAACCGCTTCACCGAGCGACAAAGACAAATCGACCAAGAGCAGGCCAAGCCACAGGTTTAGATCAAAATTCCGTCACTGAGAGTACGTTTCTTGGTTTTAGCCGTATTTTGGGAATCCGGACCGGTCGTTAGACTAGAGGCACCACTCAACCGTTTTTTCCATTCAGGAATTTTCATGACAGCTGTAGAACTACCACCTGAGATCGAAGTCAAACTCAATCCCGCGGATCAAGATGAGGATGGTTTCGTCAGCATCTGGAATATCGCTTCGGCCTCCACTGATGGTGATCTGGAGCAGACGCGAGCCTTGGCTGCTCAGTTCATGTGCTTTCTATGCAAGCGTAACTGCGATTTTGTTGTGACAAGCTCAACAAACGCGGAGTATCTGGACGAGTGGTTTGAGCGGGACAACAAGATCCTGTACGACTGGAATTTGGAGAGCGAGAAGGTCGATGTCATCGCGCAGCAGGCCGAGGTTCCTTACGAGCCGTTCGTGTCGTTTTTGGGAAACCAGAAATTCAACCCAAAGACCAAATACGCTCCTCGCCGCATCGATCGCGTTGAGTGGTTCCAGAATCAGTGGAGCGTCGGTTAGACCGACAGTTTCGGAGTGATTGACGCCGAGAGCGGCTGCCTAACCGTGATTGTGATCTCAATCACAGCGGGCATTTTGAGCTCACATCATGGCGGGCAAGGAACGATCACGCCATGGTTCCGTGAGAGACTGGCTCGCTACTTCTGAGCGCCGACTCGCCGTTTCTTGGGCCGGCTAGTAATCTCTGAGCATCGTCTCGCCCGGCCCTTCAAAAGTCGTCGTCGTGGCCAAGTGTCGATTGCACGCCCGATGACTGAAGCAATCCGGGATCTTTCATCCATTCGCAGCAGAATCATTTGGAAACTGTCGCCAGCTGATACGCGTTTCATGCAGTTCAATACCGTTCTGCCTGGAACTGGATTTTCTGGCGATTCATCCCGCGCGTTCGGAGTTTCTCAGTTGCTCACGCCATGTCAGCGACGATATCTCGCAGCCAAAAGATCTCGCGTGCAATATCTTCGGAAAGTCCTCGACGTCGCATGGAGTGAGGCAGAACGGTCCAAGCATAGGTCTCGACTTCCAGATGCCCGGTAAACTCGGCAGATCCACTCTGATTTAGAAATCTCAAACATTCCAGCGTATCGTCTTGGCTGGTTCTCAAGTGCCCGAAACGCTCCAAGAAAATCGGCACATGAAAATGTACGATCCAGCGTTGATCTCCGCAGGCTGGTTTTTCTTCGCTCTCAGCACTACGAAGCAGATCGGGAAGGTCTTCGACAAGCTCGAAACTTCCATCAGCTTTCAAGCGACCAGTTTGGTGAAGGTAGCGATCTTCGGCAAACTCACTCAACTGTGCGATCGCCTCTCGTTGACGCCCTCCAGCCATCGACAGCCAGTCCGCAATGATCGCGTTGCTCACTTGCACCTTGCCAATCATCACCCCTGCCTCCACTAGGCGTGATAATACATCTTGCTGAGACTCCATCATGACCGCGGAGTGGCAGATGTCGTGGCAGACGCCCAAGTAGCGTCGATGATCTGTTTCGGGCAGTTCTTTCTCGAACCAATCGACAACGTCCTGAGTCGTATCCAGAACGCAACCGGGTTCGGGCTCGAGGGCGACGACAATGCGTTTTCCGGTCGATTGTTCAATTTCGCGTAGTTTTGAGGCCAACTCTCGCATGTTCTCGCCGGCCTGTGCGAGATTCTCGGGAGTCGCTTCGTTGTCTGCCCACGCAATCGGTAACGTGCTGATCGACCCGGTGGTTTCTTCCTGCGGCAGCAGTTGGGTCAAGATTTTCGCGAGGCGAAGCGTGTAATCAAGTCTCTCGGGCTGCCACCACTGGGGTGAGTAGACCCCATGTTTGACAATGGGTTGGTGAAAATTGTCGTAGGGAAATCCATTGATCGTGAAAGCTCGAAGCCTTCGTTCACTTAAAAATTTGCTAAATCGGTCGGCACCGTCAGTAAGCTCGCCAGCAGCCTGGGCCGGTATCCAAAGTCCCACGCCCAGCTCATCTGAACCACTGGCATCCCTGGCTGGGATGGCAAACTCCTCTAAATTACTGCAAATGGAGGCTAAATCGACTCCTGCATGCACGTTGGTGCAGTAGCCAATGGTTGCCGAGGATGGGTTCAGATAGGTCACAGATGCAGGCTATTCAGGCGGCGGGGAAGGTAAGATAAGATCAATTCGGGCCAGTTTCGAAGGTTCATCTTCAGACACTGGGCAGCTCAACTAAACTCAATCATATACCGGTCGAAACGAATCTACACCCACCCACGCTCTTCCATCATGACGTTTGCTCCTTGTTTGAATCGATTTTACCTACTTGCTGCCACCCTGTTTTTGGCTGGTAATCTGTCGCCAGCCGTGTGCCAAGCTCAACATTTACCCAACCCAAAGCACAGCGACTCGCTGGATCGTTTTTTTCAAATTGAAAGTTGGCTGCCCACACCCAACGCTCAACGCACTGCGTCCGGCGTTCCAGGACCCGAGTACTGGCAGCAGCGGGCGGATTACGACATCGACATCACTCTCGATGACAAAACACAACGACTGAGCGGCGTCTCAAGAATCAAGTACCACAACAAGTCGCCACACACGCTGCGTTACATCTGGGTCCAACTGGATCAAAACCGCTTCAAGCCCGATTCAGACTCTGCCATCACGACGACGGCTCCTTCGCTTTCGCAACGCATGTCGTTTCGGGGACTCAACTCGATTCTCGCTCGCACCGTTTTTGAGGGCGGCTACAAAATCGAATCGGTGACAGACGCAAAGCAAAAGGCGATCCCAAACACAATCATCAAAACGATGATGAGAATTGACCTGCCAGAACCCCTGATGCCAGGCATGTCCACGGACTTTGAAATCCGATTCTCCCACAACATCATCAACGCCAAAGTGATCAGAGCGCGCGGAGGATACGAGTTCTTTGAAGAGGATGAAAACTACATTTACGAAATCGCTCAGTGGTTTCCCCGAGTGGTTTCGTACACAGATTACAAAGGATGGCAACACAAGCAGTTCCTCGGCCGTGGTGAATTCACGCTCGAACTAGGCGATTACGTTGTGCGGATCACTGCTCCCAGCGACATGGTCGTCGCTGCCACTGGTGAACTGCAAAACACAAAAGAGGTGTTGAAGCCTGAATGGATCAAGCGATTGAAGGATGCCGAGTCTTCCAAGACGCCGCAATTCATCGTGACACCAGAAGAAGCCAAGCAGAATGAATCTGAGAAAAGCAATAAGCCAAAGACTTGGGTCTACAGCGCCAAAAACGTGCGTGACTTCGCGTTCGCAGCTAGCCGCAAATTCATCTGGGATGCGATGGGTGTCAAAGTGGGAGGCAACACTGTCCTGGCAATGTCCTACTATCCCAACGAAGCCGAACCTCTGTGGAGCCAATACAGCACGGAGTCGATCGCACACACCTTGGAGGTCTATGGGCGGTACTCATTCGACTATCCCTACCCTGTTGCGATTAGCGTCAACGGACCGATCTACGGGATGGAGTATCCAATGATCTGCTTCAATGGCCCGCGTCCAGAAAAGGATGGGACCTACAGCAAAGCCACCAAATACGGATTGATTTCCGTGATCATCCATGAAGTAGGACACAATTACTTTCCAATGATCGTTAACAGCGACGAACGTCAGTGGACTTGGATGGATGAAGGCCTGAATACCTTTCTGCAATACCTCACCGAACAGGAGTGGGAAGAGAATTACCCATCGCGGAGAGGCGAACCGAGCCAGATCGTGCCCTACATGCGCGGAGGCAATCAGCGTCCCATCATGACAGGCAGCGAGGAGATCCTGCAATTTGGAGCCAACGCCTACTCGAAACCAGCTACCGCGTTGAACATTCTCCGAGAAACCATTCTTGGCAGAGAGCTGTTTGATTTTGCTTTCAAAGAATATGCACGGCGTTGGAAGTTCAAGCGACCGACCCCCTCTGACTTTTTCCGCTCCATGGAAGATGCATCGGGCGTCGACCTTGACTGGTTCTGGAGAGGCTGGTTCTACAGTACTGATCACGTGGACCTCGCAATCACTGACGTTGACCTTTATGTGATCGACAGTGGAGACCCGGATGAGTCCGCAGAACGAAAACGCAAGGAGCGTGATGAGAAAGAGCCAAGCAAGTCAGTGGAACGAAACGAAGATCTGAAACGCCGCATCGATTGGCAACCCGGTCTCAAAGACTTTTACAACAGCAGTGATTACGACGAACTTGCCGTAGAAGAATCAGCACGCAAGTCCTACCAGAAGTTTGTCGAAGGACTCGACTCGAAACAGAAGGCGTTATTGAAACGCACCACCAACTTCTATCGCGTCTCATTCGAGAACATCGGCGGGCTCGTAATGCCAATTATTCTGCGGGTCCACTACACAGACAACACCAGTGAAACCATGAGGATTCCTGCTGAAATCTGGCGAAGCAACAGCGAGAATGTCAGCAAACTTCTGATCACAGACAAAGAAATTGTGCGTCTGGAACTTGATCCCCAACAGGAAACAGCTGACACCGAATCCAGCAACAACCACTGGCCTCCAAGACTTGTGCCAAGTCGTTTCCGACTGTTCAAGGAGGGGCCGAGCCGAAATCCAATGCAAAGCTCGCGGGATGCCAAGAAGGCTACCGAGAAAAAAGCGGCAGACGCTGAGAAAAAGGACGCTGAGAAAAAGGACGCAAATAAACCAGAAGCGAAGCCCAAAAGCGATTCCAGCAAGAAGCCCGCTGAAGCAACAGGCAAACCGTCTGGCAGAGCTAAACCGAAAGCAAAAGCGAAGCCAGAAGCAAAAGATTCCAAGTAGTGCAAAAGGCCGGCTACCTCGTCTTGCTTTGCCTCACCCCGCACCCCTGCGGTCACCCGACACAGGGTGAGATCATAGAGCAGGAGGAGCCCCCCCGGTTCATGCCACCGCCCTGATACCTGGATAAAAATTCAACAGGGCGACAAATCACGCATGTTGTCCACGTCACGCGACCTCAACAGAACCCCACTTAACTGAAGCCATCATGTATTTTAGTTTGCTTTGCCTGATGCTGGTTCACCCGGTCCATGAGACGGTTGCTGAGATAGAGTGGAATCCGAAGACTCACCGCATGGAAGTGGCTCTGCGGCTCGACATATTGGACGAGCAATGGCTGGCAAAACAGGCCGTCAAGGCAGATGCGACCTCTGAGGTCGCGACGAATTGGCGTCTCAAGTATCTCGAGCAAAAGTTCCGAGTCACGAAACCAACGGGTGCTGGCCAACCCCTGACGAGTTCCTATCATTGGATTGGGCGAGAACAGAAAGGGCCGCACGTCTGGTGGTATTTTGAAATCGAGCCAACCGACAAGACCAAGCCCCATTGGGTCCAGCAGAAAATGCTCGAGGACCGCGAGCCCAACTACACCCACCGCGTCTTAATCTTGGGGGTCCCAGGTAAGCGCTCATTAAATTTGACATCCCAGAAAAACAAAGCACGACTCGACCAAGCTAAAGATGACACAACAAGCAAGGCAACTAACAGCTGAAGTCATTTCCATCGGTGACGAAATGACAAGTGGGGCAAGGCTGGACACCAACGCCCAATGGCTGAGCAGACGCCTTGGCGAACTCGGGATCAAAGTCAGCTTCCATACCACCGTCGCCGACACTTTGGAACAAAATGTCGATGTATTCCGCATTGCCGCCGAACGTGTGGACATCGTGCTCAGTACGGGAGGGCTTGGTCCGACGCGAGATGACTTGACCCGGGATGCATTGTCAAAGTTAAGTGGAGCACCTCTAGAGTTAAATCCGTCGGCGATGCAGCACATTGAACAGATGTTTTCCCGCCGCAAGCGTGACATGCCGGCGCGTAACCAGGTCCAGGCAATGTTCCCCGCCGGCAGCGAGCAAATTTTCAACCCACAGGGAACGGCTCCCGGGATCGACATGGTGATTCCACGACAGGAGACCGGCGAATCACGCGTATTTGCTTTGCCCGGTGTACCTGCGGAAATGAAACGCATGTTCGACGAAACGGTTGCACCGCGAATAACGGAAGAGAAAGGGCCCGGCACGGAGATTCAACAGCATGTGATGAAATTCTTCGGAACCGGGGAAAGCGACATGGAGAACCGACTTGGCCCCATGATTGCAAGAGATCGAGAACCGCGTGTGGGTATCACCGTCAGCACCGCTACGATTTCGTTACGAATCACAGCAACGGGCAGGGACGCCAAAGATTGCCAAGCGCAAATCGACCAGACACGGGCCGAGATCATGGAGCGGGTTCCTGAGTTTTACTTTGGTGAAGGTGACCGTTACGAGCAACACGACGCAATCAACGAAGAGTTGATAGCTCGTGAGCAGAATCTGATGGTCGTAGAATATGGCCGCGCAGCTCCCTTGGGCGACTGGTTTGCCAAACTTGGTGATACCCCGGCCTATAAAGGCGGACTTTCTCTGGCAAACCCCCAGCAACTGCAGGACTTGTTTGGTGGTGCAACCGAGCAACAAGCTTTGTTGATCGTCAAACAGAAATGCAACCTCGACTGGATTCTTGTCATCGACAGTTACCCAGAACTGCAGCATGATGCACTGTTGCCTCAGCCCGCATCAGAAATCACCCTTACGGTGATCACCCCCGACGAGGGCGTCCTTACCAGTACAGAGACACTCGGCGGCCATCCCGACGTCTTGCAACCGAGAATTGCGAAGGCGGGGATGGCTTGGCTGCGAGCGGCTTTGGCTGCCAACAGATAAGCCATAAAAGAATGCCGGAAGTCGAGCACTGAAACAATGTCACGCGTCACCCGAGACCTTGGCTGTTACCAGGAAACGTCACAGGTACCGAGAGAAAGCACAGGTACCGAGAGAAAGCACAGGGGCTCAGCCTTCAAAATCGATCATGACCGGCGAGAAAGGGACGTGCCGAATCGTCGCTCCCCCGTTGAAAAACTCGATCCCTTCCAAACGGTATCCTTGGATACGTCGGTGCGTGTGTCCAAACACGATTCGCCGGACGCCGTCGGTGGCATGATCAGGCTGCTTGTGCATCCAGTGCAATAACTGCAGACAGGTTGCTTTGCGGCGATGGGCCGCCATGGCAGCCGCCTTATGAGCTCGCGCGGCAATGGCAACGTCATAAAAGCCGCTGGCGACCCGCGATGCAACACGTTTGTTTTGCCAACGCCCGCGGTACTCGGCAAAAGCTTCCAGATTGCCTTTGCCCTCAATCACATCGCCGTGCAAAAACAAGGTGTCCTTGATACGCATGCAATCCAAATCGCATGCAAAACGCTCACGATCAGCAGCCCAACGAATCATCGCTTTTGAAAAAGCGTTGTGTGCGTCATGATTCCCGTGCAAATAAACAAACTCCTTCTCAGGAAAACGCTCGTACCAATCCTCGAGCCACTGCAATGCACGATCGACCGATGCGTTCTCGTTCTCAAGCCGGCTCCAGCGAAAATCGAACAGGTCGCCACCCCACACGCACATCTCTGAATCCTCGATAGATGACTCGATCAGATCATGATGCTCAAGCACATTGCATCGATTGCTAAACAGGTGCAAATCTGAAATGAAAGTCAGGCGACGCACATCGCGTACTGAAGACAAAGTCTCAATCATTCGAGCAGAAGGTCATTGGAGTAGAAGTTCATGCGAGCAGCCGAAATTACTGGCACCACACCAGTTCACAACAAATCAAAACGCGCGGTCCCAGCTTGACTCATTTACCGTCCCCGTCACAGTGACGGAGTTCCTAAGCACTTCCGAGCCGATCCGGAAAATTCCTTGAACGAAAGATACTCGGCAACCGCGAAACTCGAAAGCCATCTCTGTCTACCAAAATCAACGCTCAAGTTTGTCCAGTGCTTGATCGTAGTACCGGCGAATCTCATCCAGATCAACCTCAACAGGTGGCATCTGCGGATCCATCTCACGCAAAGTGTCCCGAACGATTCCAGCAACCGCAGCATCCCGGTACCATTTATTGTCTGCAGGAATGACAAACCAAGGCGCATCGGCAGGGTTGCAGTTTCGAAAAACATCCTCATAAGCTTCACGGTACTCATCCCAACGTTCTCTCACGGTGTAGTCAGCCACGTTAAGCTTCCAGTGCTTTTGTGGATTATCAAGCCGTTTTTTAAATCGAGAAAGCTGTTCATCTTTACTGATGTGCAAATAGAATTTCAGAATCGATGTACCACTCGCCTTAAGATTCTTCTCGAAGCTATTGATGATGTCATATCGTTCACTCCAGACGGCCTTGGGCACCAAGTCCTCCACTCGTACGATGAGCACGTCTTCATAGTGTGAACGATTAAAAATTGAGACGTGCCCTTTGGCAGGTGTGCAGTGATGAACACGCCACAAGAAGTCATGCGCGAGTTCTTTCCGCGTGGGTGCCTTGAATGGATAGGTCCGACAGCCTTGCGGATTCATTTGCCCCAGAACTTTTCGGATCAAGCCATCTTTCCCTGCCGCATCTGGAGCTTGCAGCACAACCAAAAGACTCTGCTTTCCTTCAACAAACTGCCGATATTGCAAGTCACGGATCTCCTGATTTATCTCAGCAGTAAACTCTCTTGCCTGCTTCTTCCCCTCAAATGGTCCCTTGCAGCGTGTTTCGATGTCATCAAGGCGGACTTTGACACCGGGCTTGATCTGATGAGTACTTATGAAGCTCATAGGGCGTAGTCGTGTTCCAAAATAGTGAACGTGTGAATCGAGTCGGCAGATGCCGTGATCACGTGACGAGTCATTGTGTCAGCGATCCCCACGAGGGGAAGCATTATCACGAGTCGTACTCACAGCGAGAGCATTTTTCAGCAAGCAGGATGCACTCGTAAGCTGGCAGCGACGGTCCGTTTATGATACACCGAGACGATAATGCTGAGTGAGGTCCATGAGCGACCCCTGGTAACGAGCCACTACAACAGGCGATTCAATCTTGCATGTGATGGTAACAGGATGCGGCGGCTTTCTTGGTAGTGAGATCGTCCGACAACTACTTGACCGAGGTGACGAGGTCACTGGAATTTCCCGACAGGAATACCCCGACCTGGTCAGGCGTGGTATGCAGCATTGTCGCGGCGACCTGCGAGATCCCGAGTTTGTCAGCCGCTCGATTCGCGAATGCGACTCAGTGGTACACACAGCAGCCGTGGCAGGCGTGTGGGGGCCCTGGGAACACTTCTACTCGATCAATAAAGTAGCAACCGATCATGTTTTGGCGGCCTGTCAGACGAATCAGGTTTCACAATGTGTCTTCACCAGCAGCCCCAGTGTCACGTTTGATGGTGAGCATCAGCGGGGGGTCGATGAAACCGCACCTTATGCCAAGCATTGGATGTGCCACTACCCACACACCAAAGCATTGGCTGAGCAGGCAGTCCTGAAGGCACATGTTCCGGGCGGTCTAGCTACCGTGGCACTCCGCCCGCATTTGATCTGGGGCGACGACGATCCTCATATCCTGCCACGAATGCTGGATCGAGCGAAATCTGGCCGTTTACGGATCGTTGGGGACGGCCAGAACGTGGTGGACACGGTGCACGTCGTGAACGCAGCAGCGGCACACCTCGACGCGATCGATGCGTTGGTGAGCGCACCGGAAATTTGCGGTGGCCAAGCGTATTTCATTGCTCAAGATGAGCCAGTCAAGTGCTGGGACTGGATTCGGCAGATTTGCGAATTGGGATCGGCCCCCCCTCCCACCAAACGAATCTCCTACCGAGCGGCCTACCGAATTGGAGGGTTGCTGGAGGTGGGATATCGCCTCACCGGTCGCAAAACGGAGCCACCGATGACCCGCTTTGTCGCCGCGCAGCTCGCCCGAGACCACTATTTTTCGATTGAATCGGCGAAGGAAAAGCTGGGGTTTCGTGTCCGTCTGAGTATGGACCAGGGATTGGAACGGCTCGGTAAAGCGTGGAAAGAACGCGGGTAACGTGTTTTAAACCGTTTTTCACGTTGTTTTCTGAAAAACCAAGGCACGAATGTGCTTTCGCAGGCGTTGTCAATTTTGACTTCGATTGTTAGCCTTTTCGTTACCGGGTGTGATGCAGTCAAAGTCCTCGCGGTACCGTTATTGCTTGGGAAATCTTGCTCACCGAGCGCACCTCTTACCAATTTCTGTCCTGTGATCGCTCCCAATCGCGCTTCCGAACTGCCTGACGACCAGCGAATCGTCATCACTGGCGTTGGACTCACTGCGCCCAACGGAAATGACTGGTCGAGTTTTCGCGAGGCACTGCTGGAAAAACGAAGCGGGGTCCAACCTTACGAAATCCGCTACTTTGGCGAGACGCTTGCGGGCATTTGCGACTTCGACACCAATCGATACCAAAAGAAAAAAGAAGTCCGCCGCGGGACGCGTGCCGGAAGCGTAGGCGTTTACGCCGCAAACGAAGCCATTCAGCATTCAGGCATCGATTGGGAAAACACGGATCGTTCTCGCGTTGGAATTTACGTGGGAGTGACGGAGCACGGGAACGTCGAAACCGAGAACGAAATTTACGTCATCAAGGGCTTTGACTACGACACCAGTTGCTGGTCTCACCACCACAACCCGCGAACGGTGGCAAACAATCCCGCTGGCGAAATTGCATTGAACATGGGCATCACCGGCCCGCACTACACCATTGGTGCCGCCTGCGCGGCAGGAAACGCCGGCATCATTCAAGGAGCACAGATGCTCCGATTGAATGAGTGCGACTTGGCAATCGCCGGAGGCACGAGCGAAAGCATTCATACGTTCGGAATTTTCGCAAGCTTCAATAGCCAGAATGCACTCGCCACGCACGAGGATCCTGCCCAGGCATCGCGACCTTTTGATGTTGATCGCAATGGAATCGTTGTCGCGGAAGGTGGATGCCTGTACGTCTTGGAACGACTCAGCGATGCAAAAGCCCGCGGTGCCGAGATTCATGGCGAACTAGTAGGCTACGCCATGAACACGGATGCAACCGACTTTGTTCTTCCCAATCCGGAACGACAAGCTGAATGTGTTCACATGGCCCTTAAGAAAGCTGGCCTCGAGGCAAACCAAATCGATTTGGTCAGCACCCACGCCACAGGTACCAGCAGTGGTGACTTTCAGGAGTGCAAAGCGCTGCGAACCGTATTCGGCGACTGCACGAATCCACGAATCAACAACACAAAAAGCTACATTGGCCACGCGATGGGCGCTGCCGGATCACTAGAATTAGCTGGTAACCTGCTGTCCTTCCGCGATGGAGTCGTACATCCCACAATCAACGTCGACGAACTCGATCCCGATTGTGCGATCCCTGGGCTGGTTTTGAACGAACCGGAAGAGGGCAAGAAAATTGATTACGTTTTAAACAATTCCTTTGGGATGCTGGGCATCAACTCAGTTGTCATCATTGGCCGCGTTTAGACGCGGAAACCGCTATTTTCTGTTGCATGGTGGCAACAGTCGAGAATCACAGTAAATCACCTAAAAGCATTTGAACCGACATCCCAGCGATCGGCCCACAACAGCCCGTCTGGTGTCGAATAATTTACCGGAGCCATTGAATCGATGACCCCTGCAGAAATTCGCGACGAAATTCTCGATATCCTCGAAGACATTTCCCCCGACGAAGACCTGGATAGCCTCGATGATGAGAAAGCTTTCCGCGATCAGCTGGAGCTCGACAGCATGGACTTTCTGGACATCGTCATGGAACTGCGAAAGCGGCATCGTGTACAAATTCCGGAAGAGGACTACGGTAATCTCGCCAGCATGCACTCGACAGTCACCTATCTTGAACCCAAGATGAAAGACATCGTCAAGTCCTAACAGACTGAGCGATTCTTGTCTCGATGCCTGTCATCTTGGGCACCGTGAGCATTTCGTGTCCTGAGGGATCAAGGTGCTAGCAGCACCTGCAGCGTCAGCGAACGTTTGACGTGTACCTGCGTGTCCGGCCGATTTGGCCCCGAGAAACAACTTACCCGTCTTTGGCGATCCTTCGCGAGGCGACGACAAGCCCATGCCAACAGCTTAGGCGCCCGACTGATAGAAACGTGCTGTCCCCAAGCTTCGCTGGCTCGATGGCACGCATCTTGCATAACCGACCACATGATCAAGCAGTCGGGCCTAGCGGCGAAACGTGCGGCGATCGGCTGCCATCCACCGCCCGATCCAGCATTGCGGGAAACCGCGCGCCCCGGAACTCTTCGATCTTGCCGCGCCGAACTGCGATGCCAACTTTGCGGGTGTCATCACATGGACACCTTTGTGTCCTCAGATGGATTTCATCCTTGCGTGAGCCTTGAGGCAACGCAAGCTGGCAGTGACATCTGTTTTACCTGCAAAAACATTACGTTCTCGCGGGACCGCCCCCGATTCAGTTCTTTGGCACGCTGTTAGCGGTTAGATAGTGACGACCCAGTTCGCGGGCACTTACTGGCCCGCTAATCAATCCCATGTCATCAACCGAGGCACACCCAATGTCTAACTTCATCAAATGGACCGCAGCACCGATCCTCGCTGTCGGTTTGCTCACGATTACAGATGCTCCCCCAGCGGAAGCACAAGGATTTTCTTTCGGATCACGAGGCCTGAGTATTCAGGTGGGGCAAAGCTATCCCTCGTACTACACCCGGGCTCCAAGTGCCTACTACCCTGGCTACTATTCCAGCTATTACCGCTCGCGGACTCCAAGTTGCTACAACAGCTATCGCTACGGAAGCACCATCCGCCGCAATTACGGCCACTATGATTACCGTCCCTCCGGAGTTTATCGGTACGGTACCCCCTATGGTGTCGTGCCAGGACACTTCGATTACCGCTTCGGACCGTACCACCGGCACGGTCGGCACCACTAAGGATTCCGAACGAAGCGATCAAAGCGATAAAGAAGCTTAGCCACGCCAAACCTCCCAAATTTGGCGTGGCTTTTTTACTGCGCGTTCCCTTGGAAACTAACCTGTGAAGAGAAGTCCGCTGAAACACCCCAGTCAGTCTTGGCTACCTCCTCGAGCGTCGGATGAGATCTCATGAAAAATAAACACCTTAAGCTTGCTTTCGTTGTTGTAATGCTCACTTCACTTGTCACGACCTCTCCGACTTTATCCGCGACCTCGCCAACTGGAAAATGGCGTGGGTCATGGAACAGCAGCTCGACAGGTCACAACGGCCCTCTCAAGGCGCGAGTACGCCAGGTCGATCATGACACCTACCGCGCATTGTTCGTGGGGCGTTTTGCCGGCGTGATTCCATTCGCCTATCCTGCTCGCTTGGATCGAGTCGCCGGAACTGAGAACCAATACACGTCAAGCCAACGCTTGCCATTGCTAGGCACCTACCGAATGAATGCAACGGTGACCCCCAGTCGAATCCGTGCAAATTTCCGCGGTGGTCGCGACAGCGGAACCTTCAATCTCTCACGGTAAAATTCATTCCCATGCGTACATCGCCTCGAGCGTTGCAGCCGCTGCGGAGTACTCCAGATTGGCGTTCCTATCAACTCAACGATCAGCTTCTGCGGGATGCTTAGCGTTCTTACAGCTTTTTTGGCAGAGAGCATGCTTCGAAGTCGGATAGGTTAGCCAAAACAGCTGCGAGTCGTCACGCTCCAAAAAACACTCTGCCGGAAGCCTTGCCCCTGAGTGACCGTGCGTTGAAACACTCAAGCCTTAAAACCCTGAGACGCCAGAGCAACAGCTTTTAACAGCGTCGCAGAACGTGACCGCCGTCAGGTCGCGAGGCGAGCCGACTACTTCAAGTCAGCATTTCCCACACAATTGCATGTGCTCGCTTAAGATCCCAGCGTCCGAATGGCGTAATTTTCAGCGGGAACCGATCCTGACTCACCCTTCAGGATGGTGAATTTTTCTGGGTGTTTCGGTCTGCAACGCACGTGGGTACTCACCTATATCTTCCCCGCTTTGCTAAACTGCCGTAAACAATATTTGAACCGTGACTGTGACCGGGCACCCCGAGGCTGTTGCCGGTTACCAGTCCACCTTGCACCGAGACGTTTGATGTCGTCCAAACTGATCGATCCCACGTTTCTGTTCCGTTTTGAAGTCGCGATCCAGCAGACGGAATGCAAGTGGACAAACCGAGGCCTGAAATTGCCCACCGAATGTCGCCTCCCCTCTTTCGGTGGCCTAGATGATCGTCCCGTTTTTGCCGATGTCCGGATGGGTTGGTGCAGCGAAGGCCTGGGGGTCCATGTGACGGTGAATGGGAAAGGCCAACTCCCCTGGTGCCGCGAATCTCGACTTGATGACAGCGATGGGTTCCATCTTTGGATCGACACTCGTTGCAGCCCTGGCATTCACCGGGCGACTCAGTATTGCCATCGTTTTCTCTGGATGCCTGCTGGCGGCGGGTCCAAGCGAGAGAAACCGGTGACATCGCTGATTCCCATCAACCGCGCCCGGGCAAACCCCAAGTCAATACCGGCAAATTCGCTTAAAATCGCAGCCTTTCCGCGACATGACGGGTACGAGCTTTCAGGTTTTGTTCCCAACGCGGCGATGACGGGTTTTGAACCTACCGAGCAACCCAGAATCGGGCTCTACTACGCAGTGATTGATCGTGAACTGGGTTGGCAAACGTTTTCGCTTGGCCCGGAGTACCCGGTGATGGATGACCCGAGTCTGTGGGGCGAGGCGGTATTAGCTTTAGAATGACGGCTTAGAACGCGTTTTTTGTTACTTTCTGGCCAATTCCATCACCTTCCCAAGCTCTTGACAGTTACGACATGCCCGCGGATTTATAAAATTTCGGTAACCTTCCGAACCCGAATGATCGATATAACCGGTAAAGTCTCTCACGTTTCCGTTTTACTGGCGTTTGGTAACGCCCCGGATTTCATACATGGCCTCCCTTAAGAATTCAAAAGACGTTCAGTCTGTTTCTGGTATTACCGTGCGACTTGCTGGCGACTCAGGCGACGGCATGCAATTGCTGGGCACTCAGTTGACGAATACCAGTGCGTTGGCAGGGAATGACGTTGCGACCTTCCCGGATTTTCCCGCCGAAATCCGAGCGCCGCGCGGGACGCGTGCCGGCGTTTCGGGCTTCCAAGTGCAGTTTGCAAGCGAAGAGATCTTCACGCCTGGCGACACGCTGGATGCTTTGGTGGTGATGAACCCGGCCGCCATGGTTACCAATCTGGATGATTTGCGTCATGGTGGCATCCTGATCGCAAATGAGGACGGCTTCAACGAGAGAGAATTCAAGCTTGCAAAGGTGGACTCCAATCCACTTGACGCCAACGTCCTTGAGGAGACCTACCGGATCATCAAGGTGCCGATGACCAAGTTGACCCGCGAAGCGGTCTCCGAGTTTGGACTGGGCACGAAGGTTGCGGATCGCTGCAAGAACTTTTTTGCCATGGGCCTTGTTTACTGGCTGTTTGGACGTTCACTCGATCCAACCCTGCGGTTCATCCAAGCAAAATTCAGCAAGAAACCCGACATCGCTGCCGCGAACGAGGCAGCACTTCGCGCAGGTTGGGCGTTTGGAGAAACAACAGAAGCGTTCGGTGAAAGCTACCAAGTTGAGGCAGCTGAGCTTAAACCCGGTATCTACCGCAACATCATGGGCAATCAAGCTTTGGCGTGGGGGCTGATTGCAGCATCCAAGGTCAGCAACAAAGACCTTTTCTACGGCACCTATCCGATCACGCCAGCGAGCGACATTCTTCACGAGCTCACGAAGTACAAACACTTCGGAGTGAAAACTTTTCAAGCAGAGGACGAGATCGCAGCCGTTTGCTCGACAATCGGCGCCGCTTTTGGTGGGTCGATGGCTGTCACGGCCAGCAGTGGCCCAGGCATTGCTCTGAAAGCCGAGGGAATGGGCTTGGGAATGATTCTGGAACTACCCATGATCATCATCAACGTTCAACGCGGTGGCCCCAGCACCGGACTACCTACCAAAACCGAGCAAAGCGATCTGCTTCAAGGCATGTATGGTCGTAATGGTGAAGCACCACTTCCAGTGCTAGCGCCACGTTCACCTGCTGACTGCTTCGATATCGCTGTCGAAGCGTGGCGTCTGGCAGTCGAGTGCATGGTACCTGTCATGATTCTTTCCGATGGTTACATTGCCAATGGTAGCGAGCCCTGGAAAATCCCTACGATGTCGGGGATCAACCCCATCAACATTTCCCATCCCGAGGGAACTGACGAAAACGAACCGTTCATGCCGTATGCTCGTGACGAGCACTTGGCACGCCCATGGGCGATCCCCGGCACACCGGGACTCATGCATCGCGTTGGTGGACTCGAAAAAG
>JBPCVE010000291.1:0-3372 GCA_051010795.1 Rubripirellula sp. | reverse complement strand
CTGAGGGTGTCATCAAGGCTTGGTACACACGATAGTCGATGTTCTCATCGATGAAACGCGTCGATCCATCCGCGAAGGCGGCGTTGACTCCAGTGCGATGTGCGGACGATGGTCGTGCAAGATCACTCGCACTAACGGCGTCAAGTATGCGTAGGTTGAACAGCGATTTCCTGTTTCCATTCATGCATCCATTGATTCGATGAACCGGTGCAACACCTTTGGGAATGACTGGTGCTGTTGTGCCGAGTTTGTTCCACTGAGGTGTAATTTTCAGGTTGGCAGCTTCGCTGTCTTCGTAATGCCACACCATGCCTTGGGTGTATTGGGCTGCAAGAGCTTTGGGCATCTTCCGATTGAATTTGACGTCTTTCTGGTCAGGGTCTTTCATGATCAGATCGGCGCCGTGGATTAAACCCACACGATGCCACGGTAATGCTTGGATGTTCTCTGAAAACAGGATGGTGCAGCTTT
Source organism: Rubripirellula sp. (assembly GCA_051010795.1). Lineage (GTDB taxonomy): Bacteria > Planctomycetota > Planctomycetia > Pirellulales > Pirellulaceae > Rubripirellula. Next base: position 2,901 of record JBPCVE010000291.1, on the reverse strand, counting down.
TTCCATCCGTGAGATCGTCGAGCCCGATGTTGGGGGCCTCGTCCGTGTGGATTCCCTCACCTGTTTTCGGATCAATTTTCGTGACGTTGTACTTGTTGTTGCCCACCCCATTCTCGAGTCTTGATGACATCGCAAATACGTCCTTGTGAGCTGACCAAGCCAACCCATTGTTGTAGATCATGCTATTAGGAGCATTTTGTGATTTATCAACAGGACTGGCAGGGCACAGAAAAATGTCTAGTTGGGGGCTCGCAAGTGAGTGAAAGCCGTCACCACTAGAACCGCTTGTTGCCCCCAGTTGTGGCGGATTTTTTGGATCGGCAACAATGATTGGGTATCGGTCTTGGGTCCAGTGCTCGTAGGTCGGTTGCGCATCGAGCCAAGGCAGAAGAGCTACTGCCCAAGTACCCAGTTTCTTGTGGTGGGGAGCCCCGTTGTTCGTCGGGTCAGATCGATCTGACCCATCACCCGAGAAAGTACCAAAGTTCTGGACGTAACCTGGAAGGCAGTTACGGCTGTAGTCATGTTGGGCAGCCGCAAGAGAGAAATTCTTTAGCCGTGACGCACATTGACCCGCCCGAGTGTTGACGCGCTCCCGAGGCACGGACATCACGAACAGTGACCAAATAACGAGAAGAGCTGTCACTGCAACAAGAAGATTCCATTTGCTCATCTTCCCCATGCGGCGAGCACTCCCGTAGCAGTGGGCCGCGGCTCAATTGGAGAGGGATCCAACTGAGACGCGGAGCGACCTTACCGAAAACTTGTACTCAGTCCACCTCGTCGGTCAAGACGAACTCTTTGAACGGTACATTGCTGCTTTTGCCTCGCGGAGTCATAAGTGCCTGGTAAACACGATAGTCAATGCCCGAGTTGATGAACCTTGTTGACCCGTCCGCGAACGCGCAGTTCACACCGTCGACGTGAGCGGAAGAGGGCCGAGCCAACGCTGCAGCAGCGTTTTTGTATTGCGACATTTTCAGGTTGAAAATGTCTTCCGAAACCGTATCTCCACCTCCGTTAATCCTTTGCTGTTGAGATGGTATCGGGGCTCCACCAATGCTTTTGTCGTCGAGGTTCATCCAGACCAACCCGTTCGTGAACCTAGCGTATTCAAGTGTGTTATTTGCCCACTCAATGTCACTCGAAAAAACATCGCCAGAAGCTTGCACCAAATTAGTTAGTTGTGCGGGCTGGATCCAACCTGCACGGTGCCACGGCAGTGCTTGTACGTTCTCTGAATACAGCATGGTGTAGCCTTGCCCGTCCTTCAAATCATCAATCGTTACCCCCGGAGCCGCTGCGATTCTTTTTCCTCTGACTGTTGGGTGGGTAGAACTGTGTGCCCCCAAGTAGGCCGTGTTGGAGCAACCATCGGTTTTGGCCTGGAAATTGTTGATGTAGTTGGTGAGTGAGTTGAGGTTGTTGTTTGGGTTGGCCAGCCTGTTTACTGGTCGGGCGGTAGCCGTAATGTCGGCGTAGAAGTGTGAGCGTCCATTATTCGGTGCGTAGCTGTTCAGTCCGTGAGATCCAGATGCAACCGGATTGCTGGGACACTGAAATACTGCGAGATTCGGTGCGGCTAATTCATGGAATCCTTCTCCGGAGTCACCTCGTGTGCCCTCGTATTCGCAGTTTGTATTGTTTTGTTCGTGAATGATTGGGTAGCGATCCTGTGTCCAGTGCTCGTAAGTGGGCTGAGCATCCAAGAACGGGAGAAGTGCCACGCCGTAACCACCAACTTTCACATGGGGGGCGACAGTACCTGAAAAGTTGTTCGGATCAGAAGGGTCTAGGCCCGTCAAACGATCTGGCGGGTTTGACGTGTCCTCTTTGCCAAAAATCCCGTACCGGTCCACACATGGTGGCAGTTGGCCAGATGGTTTCATTGCTATCTGGACAGCGCCCAACCCAAGGTTTTTGATGTTCGTAGCACATTGGGTTTTACGAGCTGTTTCTCTTGCCGCATTAACGGCCGGAATGAGCAGTCCCATTAGGATGCCAATGATGGAGATTACCACCAGAAGCTCCACTAGAGTAAAACCGGAAGGTTGACGTTTCATTTTAAGACTCCAGATCAGATAACGTTCGGTGACAAGTAAATAAGCGAGACGCCCTGAAGGTTGTTGGTTTCACCCAAACCAAGGGTGTGTTTTGAACCGAATCAGGGGGAGTGTGCGGTTGAAAAGACCCGTAGGGCTGCGTCTGCAGCGCAGTGGACCATTGGATTATCTCAAATTAGACCGCAAATTGCAATCTATTCCCTATAGTCTAACGCGTCGCAGTCGATCTGCCCTGAACAAAAAAACGGTTATGCGGATCGTTTTTTTTCGCCGTTTTTGCCTAAAAGCTCGTTTTCAGCTGGTAATCCAGTGATTTCGAGGCCTGTTACCTGTCGGCCAAACGCAATTAACAAATTCTGCTCGAATTCCCTCGTTAGGCTTTGCCCACATCGAAGTACCCACGTGTCCATCATCTATCTCGATTTCAATCGCACGACCCCCACGGCGCCCTCGGTTCAAGAGGCAATGCAGCCTTATTGGGGCCACCATTTTTACCTGCCGAGTCAGCAGCACCCCCTCGCGAGAGCTGTCGGCGAGTCGCTCGAGCAAGCTCGGGAGTCAGTCTCGTTCCTCGTCGGGTGCGATGCCTTCGAAGTCGTCTTTACCGACAGCGGTACAGGGGCGAATAACCTTGCAATCCTAGGGGCCACCCAGGACCAATCCCCCGGGCACATTCTCATCTCCTCGATTGAGCATGAGTCGGTGATCCTGGCCGCTGAGTCTCTGGTGAGTCAGGGGTGGCAAGTTGAGCAGGTTCCGTGCGACTGTTTAGGGCGAATTGATCCCGACTCGGTCGCGGAGAGGCTTCGCGCGGATACTGCTTTGGTCTGTATTCAGT
>JBPCVE010000290.1:0-2542 GCA_051010795.1 Rubripirellula sp. | reverse complement strand
GAGTCATTCATTTTTTGATCTGCGGTCGGGCACCTGTGCCTCATCCATTCTGCGCGTAGGCATTGGATGTTCAAGCAGGATTAGTAGAGGTAATGAGGTGGTGTTTGGATGTCGCGTGTTGCGTTTTTAGTGGGAAGCGTAGAGATGCTTTCAGTTTTTTGATCGGCTGCTGAGTATCAGCTGATTTCTTGTTACTTGCTGGTTCCCCATATTCTTCAAAACCAACGTCGCTGCCACTGACGTTCGACTAACGGAAAACTGGCGGGACAGATGTCTCCTGCGTTTCCTGGCACTTGCCTCGGTCGCGCCAGTGCGTTTTGAAGCGATGGCAATGTCTCGGCATTTCATGGCCTCTCGCACGGTTTCCCCCGCACCTTGGTTGTGGAGTTAATGATTGAAACTAAGATCTGATTCGGTTGAAGAGCGGATTTCACGAGAGGGCGTGTTTCCTGTTATTGGGACGTAGTTTCAGGACTGTGGTTTTACAAAGCGGATACCTTGCTTGAGGCCCTGTGGTTGCCTGCTTTTAGGGCTTGGCAGTTTGATCTTCCAATGTGTCACGGGTTTGTCGCATCGCGGCGTTCCAATTTCCTGCCCTCGCTTCATCAACGATGCGCTGCAAATACATGATCGATAGTTTGTCTGTATCAGGTGCGTTATTTCGTTGGCTCAGTTTGCTTTGGATTTGTTGCAGACCTTCCACATCCTGTTGATTGCAGACTCGATAGAGTGCGATGGTGATCTCGTAGGTGTCGGGGGAAAGTTTGACTTTTGAGGGCCAGAAAAACCAAGCCAGTGCCAACGAGAGCATGATGGCGACCCATGCGATGTACTTGTTCGACTGGTGGTTCCAGCCCCGGTGTGAGTGATTCATTACAACCGCTCCCAGTTGATGTGTTCGCCTTCGTCCATGCTGGACATTTCTGCCCATAGAAGCAGGTCGACAAATACGCTAACGAATTGCACCGAGCCATCGCCCATGCAGACGAAGCCACCGCCTGGGTGTTGCGAGTACATTTGACCTACGTGAAAGGTTGGGAAATTAATCGGATGGATGATGGGTTGCCCCGTGATGTCCAGTTCGCCACCTGATGGCCCAGCATGTACCAAAGTAAGTGTGGCTGCAGCGTCAGGGCCGTTTTCAGGTGACCTGAGTTCTGGATGCGTAAAGGCACCGGGAATCACCCCAACCCAAGTCTTTTCGCTGAGTGCCGAACTGTGCTCACCGAAGAAGATTGTGTTCGAGGTACCGTCGAGCACATCCCGAAAGCGAGTTGCTGAGTTGCGAAAAAATGGCCCATCTGCGACTCGTCCAGCCTCTCCCTCGATTTTCACAATCGAGGTGTCGCCTGTGTAGATGTTCGTGAATACTTCACCTGTCGCGGCTGCTCCACACTCGCCCCAGCAGCTTTCCTGCCCATGGCTTGCAACATAGTGGCTGCGACCAACACGAACTCGCCGACCGCCCACCACGAGCGGGTTGCCAGCCTCATTCCGAATCAGGAACGGCTCATCGCCGCCAGTTGTGCTCGGGCAGAGAAGCAGCGGGATGGATGATGAGATTGCTTCTTCGTTTTGCGAGGACCAGCATGGCTCATCATACAGCAGGTTGCCCGCGATTGAATTCGCTTCAAAGTAGGGTAGCAGTCCTGCCGCCCATCCCCAGCCCGGCGCACCGTCCCATGTTAGTGGATCCAGGAAAGCATTCGCAGGTGCTGAACCATCACGCGTCTTGTAGGAAACGTAGCCGGATGGCAAACGCTTGAATGCAGAGTGGTAGTTATGGGCGGCTAATCCAATTTGCCTAAGGTTGTTGCTGCATGACATTCGACGAGCGGTTTCGCGGGCGGCTTGCACCGCAGGAAGCAGCAAGCCGACCATCATGCCGATAATCGTGATGACCACCAGTAATTCGACGATCGTGAATCCGTTCCGCTTTGAGAGGGCGGGTTTGTTTTTAAGTAAGCCGGATTTTGTTCGCATGGGTGTTTTGGCCAAGAGAGGCAAACGGGTGTTTGGGTCAGGAGTTTAGCACAGGCTAAGTTAGCCGGTACTCAGTTAGCCGGTGCTAAGTTGTCCTATGCTAAGTTATCCTGTGCTAAGTTTATTGAAAAGGGGTGTTTGGCAAGCCGTGGAGCAGAACTTATAATCCTGAGCCCCGATTTGGTTGGTTTTCCTGCGATGTCTCTCGAGGGTTGGCCCTGTGTTGGTTGGCCCTGTGTTGGGACGGTTCCCTGTTTAAGTGCTCACGTTTCACGGCGAAATTTTGTATGGCTTCTCATAACCATGAACGAACTCGTCGCGATCACGCCACTGAGTTAGCCGAGGATTACGTTGAGGCGATTGACGATATCATTTCACAGGCTGGTGTTTGTCGAGCCGTTGATCTTGTCGAGCATTTTCAGGTGACCCATGCGACAGTCAGCAATGCTGTAGGACGTTTGGTACGGGACGGTTTTGCGAGAAGCCAGGCGTACCAACCCATCGAATTGACAGCCAAGGGAAAAAGACTCGCAAGTAAAGCACGTTATCGCCATGAAAC
>JBPCVE010000289.1:0-3696 GCA_051010795.1 Rubripirellula sp. | reverse complement strand
AACGGTAGTGCCGTTGTCAGCAGTGACGATCGCGTCCAAATTGCCGTCGGTATTCAAATCGGCAAAGACCATGTCTCGACCGACTTGACCTGTGTTGTAATTGACGGCTGATTCAAAGGTGCCCGCACCAAGCTCACCATCGGGACCAGCATCTTCTACGGTGACCGTGATCGTCGCGGCGCCACTTTGATTGGCGACTGGAGTAAACGTGAGAATGCCAGTACTGTCGGGTGAAGTGTAGGTGACTATTGGATTGGGAATCAGCTCGGGATTATGACTGCTGGCAATTACCCTCAATGCCTGTGTTCCTTCATCACCATCTGAAATACCCGTCAGATTGACGGTTTGCTGAGGTGCATCCTCATCAACGGTTACATCACTGATTGAATCATGGGTGGGAGCATCGTTGATCGGGTTAACGGTTACCTCAAATATTCGACTGAAAGTAGCATTGTCTGCGTTGGTCGTCAGATCATTGTCCAATCCGGCATCTTCGACAGTGACCGTGATGGTGGCAGTGCCGTATTGATTGGGTTGTGGTGCGAAGAGGATGTGGTTGTCTTGAGTTGCTTGAAGCACATTGACTGTATTGCTGTTGCGATTGGTTACAGCAATTTTCGGGCTGCTATCTTGATTGTTATCAATGATTCCAAGTGCCCATGGAAAATCTCCAACAGACAACGTTTGTGCAGAGGCAAACGCCCCATCGGTGGTTGAGTAGAAAATGGAAACAGCATCAGATGAATTGTTCGATACGATGATATCTTGGTGCCCGTCATGGTTGAGATCTGCAGTAAGTGGGATGCTGGGCTCGGAACCTGCTGTCAATTCAATGGATTCGGAAAATAAACCTGAACCATCATTAAATAGCACATGGAACTTCGTCGTATCCTGGCCTGATTGTGCAATTCCGGTGTCTCCGACAACTAAGTCCAATTTTCCATCATTGTTGAGATCGTCAGCAGTAACCCCAAAGGGTTCTAGCCCAATTTCATACTTGACTGCCGGATGAAAGGTGCCATCACCTTTGCCGCGGAAATGGTAAATGGCTCCGTCATTAACACCACCGGCATAGGCGTCGCTTAGTACGGCATCCAATATCTGGTCGCCGTCAAAATCACCAAGTGCGAGTCCTCTCGCGTCACCCGGCGTGGTCGTGTAGCTCGGTGCACCAAAGTTTCCAGAACCATCACCGAGTAAAACGCCCAAGTCAGATTCTGCGGCGCCGCCCCACCACTGATTAACAAATGCGATATCCAACAACTGATCTGAATTCAAATCATCGACCACAATTTTGACAGCCTTGTTTCCTGCTGAAACAAGTTTCGTGCCATTAAATGTTGCGTCTCCAGAATTGCGTAGCAGTAGAATCTCACCCGTCCAGCAGGCAACTGCAAGGTCGATAGTATTGTTGCCATCGAAATCACCTGTTGCGATGGATCTTGGCTCGGCTATCGCAGCAAGGTTTACGTCAGTTCCTGTGAGTGTTGAAAGCAGCGTGAACTCACCCTGAGCATTTCCTTTGAAAATGGAGATGCTATTCGATGCTTCATTTGCGACGGCCATGTCCGACAGGCTATCTCCGTCGAGGTCCGCAATTGCGATTCCCAGTGGTCCGCTCCCCGTACCGTACTCGGCATTCAGTTCGTAATCTGGAAACGGTTGATATACGACTGTGGGGTTGGAAATCAGGGTTGGATTATCGCTAGACGCGGTTACCCGTAAATGCTGGGATTCATGCTTCCCGGGGCCCAATCCAATCAGGCTAGTACGCTGTTCTCCAGCATCTTCATCAATCGTTAAATCATTGATTGGATCAAGAGTTGGTGGACTATTGAGGGAATTAACCCTAAGAGAGACGGTATCGCTTTCCAGCGAGAGCTCTGACGCGTTCGTCAAATAAGTGGCGACTTTCCCTGCAGGCACATTTGCATTGGTTCCGTGGGAAAAGGCCAAGTGTTCACCTGATCCTGATAGCGATACTTTCCCGGCCCATCCGTTTGCTGTCTCTCCAACGAAGGGTTCCCCCTCCATACTCCAGACTTCACCATCCCAGCGATAGACCTTTGCATAGCCTGCACCGGTTGGCGTCCCTCCTTGAAATGCCCCGACAGACAAGGTGTTTCCGTCCGCGGACATGGCCACACTGGCACCATACCAGTCACGTGCCGAATCACCGAAAAGAGGCGTACCGAGCGAGGTCCAGGCATCCTCTTTAAACTGATAAATGTCAACTCGACCAGAGTCATTTCCATTTCCATCATCATAAATCGACCCAACCGCAAGCCTGCTGCCGGTCGAATCGAGCGACAAAGAATAGCCTGCCCAACCTCCAGCAGAAGCACCACTAAACTGCCCAGTTTGCACCCAGGCTTGATCCGTTCGTCGATAGACTCTGGTTGTCCCGGAGCCTCCTTCATTGACGCCGCCCACAGCAGCCGTTTGCCCATCTCCGGAAAGTACAACTGCCCAACCAAATCGACCGTTGTTGCTGGTCCCTTCTAAATCCCCGCCAACCTGCACCCAGTCGGATCCATTCCACTCGAACACTTTTGCATCACCGGCATCGGCCACGACGCCGTCATTACGCCAGCCTCCGGCAATCAAGGTCTTTCCATCGCTTGACAGGCTTACCGCCCACCCGAATTTTCCTCCCGCATCACTGCCCAGGACATCGCTGCCCATTTGCTGCCAAGACACACCGTTCCATTGAAAAATGCGAACTCGCCCGACAGATTCACGACCTGGTTCACCCAACGCCAAAGTGTTCCCGTCACTTGAAATGGCAACACCATGGCCTAGCTGATCGCCGTTGCCTGCCCCCGTAAAGTCGTCGCCGAGCTGCTCCCACTGATCCTGATTCCAACGGAACACCCGGGCTTTTCCGGTCGCGACGTTGGCATCGGTACTATCAAAGTAGCCGTCTGCAACGACAAGCGTTTGCCCGTCACTCGAGATCACGGGATTCTGGGCTCGCAGGTTGGTAACGATATCGCTTGCCCTCGACTGCCACGCGTTCGCACGGTTCCAAGCCCGGATTGTGAGAGCATCCTCAATCGTTCCGTAGTCACCGTGAGCAGGCTGAAAAAACAGGCGGTTGACAGCGGTTCCTGGCACCAACAGCGGACTCGCCTCTGAGACTGACCCCACTCGATTCCAGGTCGTCCCGCTGTCCGGTGAGTGCCAGAGAGTCCCCCGTTGAGTCTTAATCGCCACGATCGCAAGACCAGGAGGGTCACCATCGGCGTCAAAATAATTTGACGGTGCCGCCTGATGGTTGATTAAGGAACTCGCCTGCACTCCCATCAGTCCTTTGGGAACACCCGGATTTTCATTGACCGCGCCTAGCGTGAGGGCGGGACTCGGGTCAAGTACAGGAAGGTCTGAAACAGGATTTACGAACACATCAAACGTGCGACTGAAGGTTGCGTTGTCCGCGCTGGGAATGCCTAGTAACACACTGAGTGATTTGCTTGTGCTGGTACTTGTTGCAATGTCATCGGTGCCATCCGCGTTGAGGTCGGCAACGACCAATCCGTTTGGACCAGTAGCTACTGGCAGAGTCGTCCTGGGGCCGAAGGTGCCATCACCTGCGCCAAACAGCAGGGAAAGCGTTGAGGATTGGGCATTGCCGACGATAAGATCCTGATTTCCATCCAAATCAAAGTCTGCGACGGCAATTTCGTAGTTGCTGGA
>JBPCVE010000288.1:0-15039 GCA_051010795.1 Rubripirellula sp. | reverse complement strand
TGCAAAACTCTGCTGACTTCGCAGAGGAAACACCCGTCGATAGTAACAGTGCATTGGACAAAGAAGTTGTCCAGGGAATCGGTGACGAACGTCACGATAACGAATCAGAGGACGCCGAGTGCGAAGACGAATCAGAGGATGCTGAGTGCGAAGACGAATCAGAGGACGCCGAGTGCGAAGACGAATCAGAGGACGCCGAGTGCGAAGACGAATCAGAGGATGCTGAGTACGAAGACGAATCAGAGGATGCTGAGTACGAAGACGAATCAGAGGATGCTGAGTACGAAGACGAATCAGAGGACGCTGAATGCGAAGACGAATCAGACGGCGAGGTAGAAGTAGAGGGGGTAGGAGGCGACGAGATCGATTTTCCGGTGTCGGCCCATGGTGATGGTGCAATCGCTGCGGATGTTCTCGGGGATGTCTTAACAGATGAGCTTCAGCATTCAGCGACGCACGAGAGTGAGGCTGAACCAATTCAGCAAGGTTCAGACAGTGGTCAACGTTCCAGTCCAAATACTGGCGGTGAGGGTGAAGCACATGCGCAGTCTGTTGGCTCTGCTAAGCATTCTGAACTGCAGTTTCAGACTGTCGATTTGCCCGTCATGCACGGCGAACCGTTCGGAATGCGTCGCGCCGACAGGAATGGTTGCGAACTACTGGATGCAATGGCAGGACGTAGTTCGGTGTTTGGCTTCGGTTGTACGCCAATTCGTGAATCGCTTGTATCTAGTCTCTCTGATTATTTGGGTGAAGGTAGTCGCTTCGCAGATGTTGAGGATGGTGGTGATTCAGCACTGTCAAGAAAGTTGCAGCGGGTGTTTGATGGTGCAAGTTGTGTGTCGGTGGAGTCGATGGCAATATTGCCTTCACCGGATCTGGCGGTGGAATATGCGTTGCAACTGACAAGACGATTTCGTTCAGAGAAGGCTTTTCGAACGATTGCACTAACTGGTAGTGACCATGGTCGCACCGGCATGTGTAGGACTGCTAGCGGGCAGTCGCAGTTGCATGAGGGGCTAGGCCCTATGATGGCAGGGTTCAGCCATCTGCCTGTGGGAGACTTGGATGCTTTGCGAGCTGCCATGGACGAGCAAACGGCCGGAGTACTCCTGTCGCCAATCGATCTGGGAAGTGGAGCAGTCGCTTGCGAGGCCGAGTATCTTGCCGGGGTGCGTGCTGCCTGTAATGAGCGTGGTGTCCTTTTGATCATGGATGAAACACAGCTTGTGTTTGGGGCAACTGGCAACCAGTTTTCGTTTTCTGCGATCGCTGAGATACAAGCTGATATCGTGATCACCTCAGCTGGACTGTTTGCCGGTTTGTCGGGTGGATTGGTTCTCGCCTCTCACCATGCTTCGACGCAGGTTGTGCGTGATCTAGAGCAATATCCTTTACTTGCTGCCGCCTTGATGGCCACCTTGGATGAAATGGAAGTGCATGGTTTGCCGGATCGTGTGCACAATTCGGCACAGGAATTGGCTGTTTTGATTGCAGAACAGTTGAGTGGCTTCGAGTTTGTGCGGGACATGAGAGTATCCGGCATGACGATTGGCATTGAATGTGATGTCAATTCGGTTGATGTCGTGGCCGCTGCGGCCGCCAATGGTCTGCGTGTCGAGGCAGCGGGTGACACGGCGATACTTATGCAGCCTCCGTTGCTGATCAGTGGGGAAGATCGGCAGCTTTTGTTGAAACGACTCAATGAAACAATGGAAGCCATTGAGCGGGAAACCGCCGAGCTTACGTTGTAGAATAAACCCATTCTGGATTTGGGATTGGAATACGGTATGCAACATTTATTAAGTCTATTTGATCTTTCTTCAGGGGATTTGCGTTCCCTGCTTGCCACCGCAAATGTTTTGAAAACAAGGCTGGTTGCTGGCGATCGTCCGCCAGTACTGGAGCGTCGTGTGCTTGCGCTATTATTTGAAAAGCCTAGTTTGCGTACGCGAGTCAGTTTCGAAACTGGTATCGCACAGTTGGGTGGTTCAAGCCTGTTTCTTGGGGATGATGTGGGCTGGGGTAAGCGTGAGTCGGCTTCAGACTTCACGCACGTGCTCGGCCAGTTCGTTGATGCCGTGGTTTGCCGCGCGAAATCGCACGCAAAAGTCGAGCAACTGGCAAGTTACAACTCGCTTCCAGTCATTAACGGTTTGACGGACTTGTGTCACCCATGCCAAGCTTTGGCTGATGTCATGACAGTTCATGGCGCCTTTGGGACGGTCACGGACAAACATCTGGTTTTTGTTGGTGATGGAAATAATGTGGCGCAATCACTCGCCCTGGTTTGCGCGATGTTGGATATGCGTTTCACACTTTCGTGTCCTGTTGAGTACGAGATGGACAAGGCATGGATGGAAAAAGTTTTTGAACAATATCCAAACGCCAGAATCAGCACGGTATCGGATGCCAGAACTGCAGTTGCCGATGCTGACGCCATTTACACCGATGTTTGGACCAGCATGGGGCAGGAAGCTGAAATGACAGAACGCCGAAAAGCGTTCTCTGATTTTCAAGTCAATAGCCAATTGATGTCGGCGGCACCGCAGCATGCTCGTGTCTTGCATTGTCTGCCCGCAGTTCGCGGCGAAGAAATCACGGATGATGTGATTGATAGCGACCAAAGCGATGTGATCGTGCAAGCAGGTAATCGAATGCATGCCCAGAAAGGGTTGCTCGTCTGGCTGCTTAATCGTCCATGGATTGAGCAAAACGTCACTGATGCTGCTTTTTAGTTATTTGTCCCCCAGAAAGATCTGTACGTATGCGTCCACATGACCAACTTCGCGATGTTGAAATACAACGTGGCTATCTTGATTCGAATCCTGCCAGCGTTCTTTATCGCTGTGGACGTACGATCGTTCTTTGTACCGCTTCGATCGAAGCATCCGTACCGCCCTGGCTCGAAGGAAAAGGAAAAGGTTGGGTTACAGCTGAGTACAATATGTTGCCTGGCAGCACGAGCCCGCGCAAACGACGTGATCGCGGCGGGAAAATTGATGGCAGGACCACAGAAATCCAGCGTTTGATCGGACGCAGTTTGCGTGCGATCATTGATCTGCAAAAGCTGGGTGAGCAAATGATTACCGTCGACTGTGATGTTCTGCAAGCAGACGGAGGGACTCGTACCGCATCTATCACCGGAGGCTTCATCGCACTTGCACAAGCAGTGTCCCAGTTGATGCCTGATTCGAAAATTGGTGACGGTCCGCTGACCGATTCAGTCGCTGCTGTCAGTTGCGGGTTGATCGGCGATGATGTCGTGCTGGATCTTGATTATCAACTCGATTCGGCGGCTGACGTGGACATGAATGTCATCATGACAGGCGGCGGCCGCTTTGTGGAAATCCAAGGCACCGGCGAAGAGGCAACTTTCGATGACCAGCAGTTAGCTGAGTTGCTGAGACTGGCAAAGCAGGGAATCAGTACATTGACCGAAAAACAGAGGCAGGCACTGCAGTAGACATTTGGCTGGTATCCCTGCTTCAGAAGGGAGTGCTGTGAACGGGTGCAATGTACTTTGAACTCCGCTGCTGGATACAGCGACAGCTGCGGAATGCCTCACTGGCGACCGTTACTGACGAGGATTTTCGTACCAGACAACATTGTTGCTGGCTCGCCCTGCTATTAGCAGATCAAGGTCACCATCCGCGTCAAGATCGACGGTGCGAATGTCATAGGCTTCCTGTTTTTTGCCGACGAGGTGGGAGCTGAAATTACCTTTGCCGTCATTTTCATACCACATGACGACTTGGTCTCCGTAGCCGCAGGTGGCGGCATCCATATCACCATCCGAATCCATGTCGACAGCTGCGAGGCAATGGGGTTCCTTCAGGTTGGCGTCAATGTCGTGGCATGTCCATTGAGGCGCCTCGAACCAAACCACGCCCTTGCCATGGCCGCGTGATGCGATGAAATCTAACCGGCCGTCCCCATTTACATCGGCTGGATGAATGTTGGTGGCTCCCGGTTGCTGGTCACTGATCAGGTGTTTTTTCCACACCTGCTGTGGTTGTTCTGGTGATTCCCACCACGCAAACCAGTCACCTGGCGATGTAGCCGTGGGACCACCTTTGGCTCCTGTGGCAGCATCGAGCCGTCCATCCTGGTTGACATCGCCAACTCCGATGTAATGAGTCAGCCCCGGTGCATCCTGTTTTGCGAGAACGTTGGGTTGCCATCGGGTGGCAGTCTTAGCTTGAGGGGGTGTCGAAAACCACACCAGTGACTCGGGGTAGGGCGCCGTGGGTTGAGCGCTGGTCGCCAGCAGATCGAGCTGTCCATCCTTGTCGATATCACCTCTCATCAATCCATGAATCCCGTGGACTGTATTGGCAATCAACCTCTTTTTCCAACGTTGCGATGCTCCTTTTTCAGGTTGTTCCAGCCAAGTGATCAATCCAGGGTTGTACCTTGCACCGATGTAGTCAAGATCACCATCACCATCGATGTCGAAACATTCGCTGTGAATATAGCCCCGATCTTCACTGTGGTCGTCAAGGACAATCTGTTGCCAATCAGGCGCGACAAACAACAGAGTGCTATTACCAACTTCTGCAATGACGTCCGGTAATCCGTCTCCGCTAAAGTCGCCTGCGATTGCAGTTAAGCTGCGTTTGCCTTCTTGCAGGACGTGCTTCTTCCAATGATCCTCTGCGTAAGAGACTGTTACCAGGCTGGTTAGAATGGAAACAGCAGTAAATACTCGGACTTTCATCGCAGGACCTTGGAGTGCGGATCAAACTCGCTCATGATGTGCGTTAACATTAATGCCTGGGTTTGCAGAATGCCACTGCTGACCGATTTTTGTTCTACCGGTGATCCGAGTTGAGTACTGATGGCAAAGCTGTATTTCTATTATTCATCGATGAACGCGGGGAAGTCCACGATTCTGCTGCAGTCCAGCTATAACTATCGTGAGCGGGGAATGCAAACTTTGATCCTTTCTCCTGAATTGGATGATCGGTTTCAAGTTGGAAAAGTGACATCTCGTATCGGGATCGAAGCCGACGCGTTGACCTTCACAATCAGTGACAATCTGTTGGCGATGGCGCTGCGTTTCAATGAAGAAGAGAAGATCGCGTGCATCTTGGTTGATGAGGCTCAGTTTCTTACAGAGTCTCAGGTTCGGCAACTCAGTGACCTGTGTGATGATCACAATATCCCGGTGCTCGCGTATGGGCTGCGTACGGATTTTCGCGGTGAGCTATTTGAGGGAAGTCAACATTTATTGGCATGGGCTGACAGCTTGGTTGAAGTCAAAACCATTTGTCACTGTGGAAGTAAGGCGACGATGGTGCTTCGAATCGATGCCGATGGGCGTGCGATTAAAGATGGACGGCAGGTGCAAATCGGCGGTAACGAACGCTATCTGTCGGTTTGTCGCCGTCACTTCAAAGCAGGTGTGCCCAGTGCCGATTCAGAGCCGCAAAGCAGCAGTTCCGACGATCTGCTCTTTTGAAATTTTGTAATGGATGATTCATTGCTTACGGCTGGCAACGAGCAGAGCATATCCCATCGAATATTTAGGTACGTGTGATGTTCGCTTCAGGCACGATGACTCGTTTTACTTAGGATTCGGATTCCAGCAGTCCAATGACCGCCCACGCTGTTCCCCAGTAATTTGATGTGGGTGTTGGCTTGTTGCGGGTTGTTTTTTTGGTGCCCGGTACCTTCCATGACCCGTCTGATGTTTGGCTGGTCGTCAGGAAGGTGACCGCTTTGGAAATCGCTGTTCTATTTTGATCGGCTTCATGGCGACTTAATGCATAAATGGCCATTCCGGTTGCCAAGGCATCGCTAGGGTCCGATGTTAGCCAACCCCAGCCGCCGTCAGGCTGCTGCTTTTCAAGCAGGGCGTCACAAAGAACGTCGGCATTCATTTCCTGCCGTTGCTTTGCCAGTAGCAAGTGTACAGCCAACCATTCGGTTGAAGCTGGGGCTGTGTCTTGGAGGGCTGCGAGAGCCTGTGGCTCTCGGTCGGCTTTTGTTTGATTGCTGTGAAGAGCTAGCAGGGTCCATGCCGTGGTGACCTGCGTTGTTTCCTCAAGTGAGCGTTTCTGGGCAGGAAGTTGTCCGCATGGTTTCCATTGCCCCTGCTCTTGTTGATTTTTGACGAGAGCCTCGGCAAACGTTTTCCTCCACGCCGTGGTGATGTGTCTTTCAGCAGTATCTGCTGAAGTGGAGGCTTTCTTGGGGGCGGCTTCAGACTGGGTAGGTATGCCAAGCAATAGCGCGTTGAGTGTATCAATGTTCGCCGCCAGCGTTGGGCCGACTTCCAAGTCTGGCTTCTGCGCCGGTTTGACAAAGTTGCGGGCCTCCGTTGACCATGCCGACCACTTTTTCAGCCGGGAGCGATTGATAGGATATCCCTGCGCATCGGCTGCAGACAGGCTCCACAGCATGAAAGGAACTTGGTGGCAAGAAACACATTGTCGCTTCTCAATCCATGCCTCTCCAGCACGCTCAAGATAGGGGAGAGCTCGCTCAACCGTTTTTTTGACGGCATGTGCTCCCTCAGATGCTGCCTTGGGTGTGGGTACAGAGTCTTTGGGGCTAGGTTCTTTGGACCTCTGTTTCTTGAACCCATAATTTTGGGGTTCAGAGCCTGTGTACTCAGGGCCGTCAGGATCATGGTCTGCTACCGCGATGGATTGACTCGTTGAAATCAACGAAACCACTAACATCGCGGTCAGCCTTACCAAGGCAGCAACGCGTTTTCGCATAACGGCGACCTACTCAGCAGCTGTTTCGACTTTGCCTTGTGGCTCGCCAAGTAGTTGCGCCAGCAGTCGATTCAGCTCTTGGCCGCGAGCACGAAGAGAAACCACTTTTCCTTCTTTGTCGACCAGGATCGCAGTTGGAATGCCGGAGACTCCATAGTACTGCACAAGTGGGTTGTTCCATCCCTGCTCGCCTTCTTTCTTGCTGAACAGGTTTGGCCAATCGAGGTTTTCCTGTGCAACGTACTTGTCGCAGGCATCCAGTGTGTTATCGAGATTGATGCCGACAATCGCGAAGCCCTGTTCGCCGTAAAGTGCAAGTTGCTCTTTCATGTTTGGAACCTCGGCTCGGCAAGGACCACACCAGCTGGCCCAGAAGTCCACAAGCACGGTCTTGCCACGGTAGGAAGCCCAGTCAAAGTTTTCGCCGGTCGTTGTGGTTCCTGTGATCTCCATTTCGTTGCCCATCAGGCGCATGCGACGTGCAGCTCCGCGGGTGTTTTCTGCGCGAGATTTGATCGCTTCGTCTTTCGATGCGAGCATCATGTCAGCAAGTTGATCGTAGAAAGAGGCGGCCAATTCAGCATTGGAGGACAATGAACGTGCCAGATTACTTCCAAGTGAGTAGCTTTCGCGATCGATGCCCTTGTCTCCAACCATCTTTTTGAACTCGCCGATAATTGCTTTCTGCTCGGCTTCTGTGCCCCGTCCGGCACTGGCAACTTTGCTTTTGAATGCTTCCATCTTGCCGAGACGAGCCAATGTCGGGTTGGAGCTTGTTTCCAGCTCTTTCATCAAGTTAGCCATTTTTGCCTTCATGGCAGGATTCATCTGACTCAAGAACGTAAGCGCGGCGACCTCCTCACGGATAGCGGCGACCTGCATTGGCTCAGGTACGTCTTTGAGCTTTCGGATGGCTTCGGCACCAGCGACAGCAGCGGTGGCTGCTTTCGTGACCGATTCCCTTGTCCGACCCCGGTTTTGCTTGGCGTTAGCGATGAACTTCATCAGTTCTTCTGCTGTGGCACCCTCAGGAACCGTAAATGGATCAGCTTTCTGCTCTGCTTGTGCGGGGGCCTGAGCACCAGCGGGAGCTTGTGCCATTGCCTGAGGTGCGAGTAGAAGGAAACCGATCAATCCGATGAAATTGACGAGAATCAAGTTGCGGTGCCGTTTGGGCTGGAGTGCCATTTTTTTTCTTTGGGCAGGAAGTTAGGTGGGGTCCGGCAGGAAAAGCATCCCGCCCGCGTACGACCGAAATTGAAGTTTAGCGGCCATTGCGGCGGGATACAAACCACCCGATCGAATCGCAGGCTTTTTTCATTGGAATTCCTGCTCATTCAGCCTCTGGTATCATGTCCCAAAAACTCGACTTTGGGCTCGGGAGGTTCGGTACCAAGGTAAACCGTCGTGGCACCCGCTAGTATGCGTGGGAAGTCAGATCATCCCCAGGGTGAGGAGTCGCCGTTGGAGGCATTCAGGTCACTGTTTCGTGCTCTGCCGAGTGCCATCAACTCCACCTTAATGAGCAAGACGGTTTCCGCTCGGCAGTAAGGCACGCTAACGCAACCGTCCAGCGGTCAGGGCATGGATGGTGCAAATCCGAGTCGAGTCAATTTATGGGGCTTGGGTGCTTTGCCCGCATCATGCCGTTGACACCATGTGCATCTCTGGCTTTGC
This sequence comes from Rubripirellula sp., assembly GCA_051010795.1. Taxonomy (GTDB): domain Bacteria; phylum Planctomycetota; class Planctomycetia; order Pirellulales; family Pirellulaceae; genus Rubripirellula. Next base: position 6,634 of record JBPCVE010000288.1, on the reverse strand, counting down.
GTCCTCTTTCGCTTTGAGTCTGCGGTTCCACAGAGTTGGGACGTGCCGATCAGCAGTTCTTGCCAGTCTTCGTTGTTTTGCCAGAAGCGGAGTTCCCAGAAGCGTAGATCGCTGGGTTCAGTGCCGGATCGTTGTACATTTTGAGTTGTCGATAGATTCGGTGCTGCTTCGCACCTGAAAATAGGTCGTCGAGCAGTTGCTGTAGCGACAGGGACAGGTCCCTTCGTTGTTGTTCGCACAAATGGATTCGCTGGCTGACTTCTTTACGGTGTTTTGAATCCACATTCGCGCGTTCTTGCTGTTCTCGATAGTGGTACAGGCGGAGGGCCATGATCGACAGTCGGTCGATCACACTTCCGGGAGACTCAGTATTGATGGGCGCGTCTTCAGCCCTTTCGATGTCAGCCTCATTGATGAGCTTTGATAGTTCATCATCGATCTTCTCGATCAGATCGTTCCGGCTCTGGTTCAGTTTGTCGATGTTGCGTTTGACACTTGCTATGTCCGCATCTGTGGCATCGGGACTTCGGCAGATGTCCTCTTGATGCCACAGTCGGTAGTTGCGCTCGTGCTGCTCGCAAATCAGCTCTTTGATTCCATGATGTGGATTATCAATGGGTTGCTGATGCCAGGCCACAACGCACTCCATTTGGAGTTGCGTGAGTTCTTTCGCTGAGGGGAATGAGCAGGAAGTCACGGTGGATCAGACTTCTTTTTCGTCAATCCAGTTCATCATGCGACGCAATCCGAGACCAATTTGCTCGACACCATGTAGGCGTTCCCGTCGTCGTGTAGCCTTGAAGAACGGGGCCCCTGCTCGATTCTCGGAAATCCATTTGCGGGCAAACTCACCGCACTGAATCTCGTTGAGGATTCGTTTCATCTCTGCTTTCGTTTCATCGGTGATGATTCGTGGGCCACTGACGTAGTCACCGTACTCAGCGGTGTTGCTGATGCTGTAACGCATATAACTAAGCCCACCTTCGTACAGCAGATCGACGATTAGCTTCAATTCGTGCATGCATTCGAAATAAGCCATTTCTGGCTGGTAACCTGCTTCGACGAGTGTTTCAAAGCCAGCTTTGACCAGTTCGCTGACACCGCCGCAGAGTACGACTTGCTCACCGAATAGGTCAGTTTCTGTTTCCTCGGCAAAGCTTGTTTCGATCACTCCACCGCGAGTTCCGCCGATGCCCTTGGCGTAGGCGAGGCCAATTTGTTTGGTGGATTCGGCAGCACCGTCACCCAATGCGATCAAGCAGGGGACTCCGCCGCCCTTTTCATATTCGCTGCGTACGAGGTGCCCCGGTCCTTTCGGTGCGACAAGCAAGGTGTCAATGCCAGTCGGTGCCTCGATTTGACCGAAATGAATATTGAAACCGTGCGAGCACATCAGAACATTTCCAGGCGAAAGGTTGTCTCTGATTTCGCTTCGGAAAATATCGCCCTGCACTTCATCCGGAAGCAGGATGTTGATGACATCAGCGGCCTTGGTTGCATCAGCCAGAGACATTGGTTCGAAACCGTGCGAGACAGCCAAGTCATAGTTTGCTGATCCTGCCCGCTGACCAATCACGACATTGCACCCACTGTCACGGAGGTTCTGTGCTTGAGCGTGACCTTGGGAACCATAGCCAAGAATGGCGACCGTTTTACCCTTCAAGTGGGAAAGGTCGGCATCGTTTTCGTAGTAGATCGTAGCAGCCATTTTTTTCTGTACTTTCAAAAAGGAGGGGCTTGTTTCTATGACGCAACCTGTTTCGCTTGATGGCAAACAGGCTGCAGTTCGGTTGGTTTGGTTTTCCGGTCAGCGATCACTCGTGACCGTGAATCAACGTTTCAGCAATCTCGTTGTTCGAGGGCACTGACCTCGATTGATTCCCTTTCGGGTGGGCACGGCAATGGAGTCTGCTGTGACCATGATTTTGGTCAGGAAGCAGCCCGGTTGTCGGACCGGATGCTGTCTTGCTGATCACTTGCACTGCGGACCATCGCGATGCGACCGGTACGGACTAGCTCACTGATTCCATAAGGACGCATGCGTTCGATGAAGGCCTGGACTTTATTCTCACGACCGCTGATCTCAACCATGATTTCTTCTGGTCCGACATCTACAATCTTGCCGCGGAAAATATCCACCAGTTCCCGAATTTCACTCCGGGTGTTGCCCGCAGGTGCTTTGACCTTCATTAAAAGCAGATCACGTTCCACGTAATCCTGACTGCTGACGTCAACAACCTGTACAACGGTAACGATTTTTTCCAATTGCTTACCGACTTGTTCCAAAACCGAGTCATCTCCGACAACGACAAACGTCATTCGTGACAGGTGAGCGTCTTCAGTTTCACCGACTGCCAAAGAGTCGATGTTGTAGCCACGCGAGGCGAGCATGCCAGAAATGTGGGCAAGGACCCCGGGCACATTCTGCACAAGTGCTGAGAGAACGTGTCGCTGGACGGTGTTGGGCATCGGAAAAGCCGAGATTTTGTAATGGTTTGGTTGGAATATCTGGTTGGCAGGCCAACTGCGAGGAAGCATCATAATTTTAGCGCTTAAATCCAGCAAGGGTAGCGATTTGCGACCACTGCAGGGCCCAGAGTAAAATAGGAACGCCAGAGGCGAGATTAGGACCTGTGCGTGCGTCATCAATGGGTGGTGAGTGCAAATAACCTGACTGCCCAAGCATGCCTGATTCCCCAGTTGAACGTCTGCTTTGTGCGGATTGTGGGGGCTGAACTGGACACGGGTGGCACAAAAGAGCGATGCTCATAGTTTGGGTATGATGGACACCGACACGGAAATCACGGTCAATGTTCGCGATGAACTGATCGATGAGTATCATCCTTGGATAATTAATGCCCTGAATCAGGATCCCGCGGGAAAGGTTGCCGGCGTGGATTTACGCCTCATCTGACTGCTGCAGTCATTGCTCTATTGAAAGAATCTTGCATGGCCTTTCGAATTGAATTACCGGCTTACCGAGGACCGCTCGATCTGCTGCTTTATCTGGTGCGCCGTCACGAAGTCAGTATTACTGAAATGTCACTCGCTGCTCTGGTCAATCAATATCTGGAGTACATCGACATTCTGAAAGAGCTGGATTTGGGTGATGTTGGCGAGTTCATCGATTTGGCCAGCACTCTGGTCGAGCTCAAGAGTCAGGCAGTATTGCCAAAGATTGTCGAAGATAACGCGGAAGAAGAAATTACAGACCCTCAGACTGAGTTGGTCGAGCGGTTATTACAGTACAAGGAAATCCGTGACGCTGCGGCGATTCTTGACGAAATGGGGTCGAAGTGGCAGCAACGCTATGAACGAATGTCCGATGATCTGCCAACGCGACGAGTGGATCCTGGTGACCAACCACTGGTTGATTTGGAAATCTGGGACCTCGTCAGCGCGTTTGGAAGAATCATGCGTGAGGCCGGAGGGCCACCTCAGGCGGAGGTGATCTATGATGACACCCCGATTCATGTGTACATGCAGCAGATTCATCATCGACTACATGATTCAGATCGTTTGCCTTTGATGGACTTCGTCGATGGAGGAATTCACAAGTCTTCTCTGATTGGCTGGTTTTTGGCAACGCTTGAATTAACGCGGCATCACGGAGCGGCGGTCGAGCAGGATGTGCACGGGGACATTTTTGTTGTCCGCACAGATGACTATTCCAATAATCTTAATGTCAATGAAGTCGATAACTACGGCGCAGAAGAATTCGAAGCTTCCAATATGCCCGGCAGGCCTCGCTGATTGAATTCATCTGATTTTCTGCCTCCGTTGGTGTTTTTTTGTGTGCGCGTTTTCGATTCTGCAGCGATCGGGGGATTTCTGCGAATCAGAATAAATGGCTCCGCAATCTCCCGCACGTTTCCTTGGCGGGGTTCTTTCAGTAACATTCCGAGCAGCGAATACAAATCTCTTCTGCCTGTAGTTCATCCATGGTCGAAAACGTTCCTTGTCTGAAGCACTCACACGATGGTCTTACCATCGAGGGCTATTCCCGCGCTGCTGTGCAGACTTGTTGGCGGGTCAATGAATTGAAATTGCTGTTCGATGTGGGTGTACAGCCTTGGGATTTCATGGGCACACCGACCCTGTTTATCTCGCATGCCCACCTGGACCACATCGCCGCCCTGCCTGCGTACGTCTCGCGACGGCGGATGATGAAGATGGATCCACCGGTGATCTACTTACCTGATTCGGCTGTCGATACAGCATGGGACATGCTCCAGAATTTCAGGAGACTTGATCGAGGTGCAATGCCATGCGAATTGGTTGGCTTGTTGCCCGGGGACGAAACCGATATCAGCCGTGAATATGTTGTGACAGCTCTGCCGACCCGACATACCATTGATTCTGTCGGTTTTGTGGTCCATCATCGACGTCACAAGCTCAAACCCGAGTTTCTGGATTTGAGCGGCCCGGAAATTCGAGATCTGAAAAACTCTGGCACTGATGTGACCACGGAGATGCGTGTACCCATTGTTGCTTACACAGGTGATACCAATCCAAGAGGCCTCGATGAGAATCCGGTGTTTTACGACGCCAAAATTCTCATCACTGAAATGACCTTCGTTGCGCCAGAGCATCGTAAGGAAAAAATCCACAAGCATGGTCACATGCACATTGATGATTACCGTCAACGTGCGGAACGGTTCAATAATGAACTCATCATCGCTGCCCATCTCAGCACTCGCTACAACGTTGCTCAGGTGAAACGATTCGTGCAAAAAGCTTTGCCGGATGGTTTGGGTGGACGCTTGAAGCTCTGGTTGTGATGCGCGTGGGCATGGAATCTTGGCCCGTGCCTCGAGCAGCTTACATTCATGTGCCGTTTTGCCGTCACAAGTGCGGCTATTGCAACTTCAGTGTTGTGGCCGATCGAGATGACTTGATCGATCGCTATCTCAAGGCAATTGATCTCGAATTGTGTCACTTGGATTCTCCAGCGATCGACACTCTGTTCGTAGGTGGAGGAACGCCCACGCATTTTAATGCTGACCAGTTACAAAGGTTTCTGAACATCGTGCGGGAACGTTTTCAATTATCGGGAAGTTGCGAATGGTCGATGGAAGCCAACCCGGAAGACATCTCTCGTGATAAAGTGGCAATGCTTTACGGTCATGGAGTGAACCGGATCAGTCTCGGCGTCCAATCTTTCAATGTCGACAAGTTGAGGATGCTCGAGAGAGGGCACTCCCCCGAGAATGCGGTCAATGCAGTTCAGGCGGTTGCGGAGTTGATCGACAACGTTTCCATCGACCTGATCTTTGCCGCACCCGGTGAAACTCTGGCGGGTTGGCAACGCGACTTGGAAGTGGCTAGTGGTCTGCCGCTGAAACACGTTTCGACCTATGCGTTGACCTTTGAAAAAGGTACTTCTTTTTGGTCCAGGAGAGCTCGCGGTGACTTGTCTTCCGCGAGCGAAAGTTGTGAAGTTGATATGTACCAGGCTGCGCGGCAAGAATTGTCTGGTGCAGGATTTAAACATTACGAAATCTCGAGTTTCGCAAGGTCAGGTTCGCAGTGCCAGCACAACTTGGCTTATTGGGAAGGTCGCGGCTGGTATGCAGTTGGTCCGGGAGCAGCACGGTTTGTCGACGGTCGCAGGGAAGTGAATCATAGGAGCACGACGACGTATCTGCGACGCATGGAGTCAGCAGAAAGTCCGACGGCAGAGCACGACGCAATCACACGTGAACAGTATGCGAGAGAAAGAGCCGCATTTGGTGTGAGGATGATCGATGGGATTGATCTTGAGGTGCTGGAATCTGAGACAGGCATTCCGCTGAGAGTGATCTGCCGTGATGCAATCAATCGGTCGTTGGGAGAAGGTCTTTTGTTAATGCCAGCACCATCGTGGGTCAAGCTCTCTGAGCGTGGGATCTTGTTTGCCGATACCGTTGCGTCTCGGTTGTTGGGCTAATTAGTCCGCCACGATTTGACAGTGATTCGCCAGTAGTTGAATCAGTAGGTTTATGACGAGCATGTGTCTTGGTTCGCATTCCTCGTGCGCTCGTTGTCGTGCGCTCGTTGTCGTGAACATTGCTTGTCGTGAACATTGCTTGTCGTGAACGTCACGAGTCTCGAGGTCTGGATCGGGTGGGGGGCTCTTCTCTGGGCTGGGGAGGTAAAGGCCTGGCTTGTCTGCAGGTGCGTTTTAGCCGAAGTCGGTATCGGCTCAGCTGAGAATTTTTTTTGAAACTTGGTACTTGCTTATGATGTGCCTTTGCATTGGATTGCCGTCTTGCTGTTATAACCCATGCAGTCGTTTTGATCACTTGTCCTCGCAAACTCTGCAAACTCCCATTTTGATTCTCTTGTGAATTGTTTCACTCGCTCCGCCGTAACTGCTTTGTTGGTAGGCTTGGCCGTTCTTGGTCATGCTCCGGGGCGGTATCACGCTGGTTGTTGTCCAGCTGATGGCAACCGCGGATGTCGTGAGCTGAATGATGCAGGGCAGTCCTGTTGCGAGTCGGCCGTTGATTGCGAGTCGGCGGTTGATTGCCAGTTGGCCGTTCAGGTTGGGAAACAGTCGAGTGACTACCCTGATGTTCCTTGTGAGCATCCTGAATCCTGCTCGCTGTGCCAGTCGCTCGCCGCGACTTGCGGCGTCTCATGCAAGCCGCCG
>JBPCVE010000287.1:0-10697 GCA_051010795.1 Rubripirellula sp. | reverse complement strand
CAGGATTCCACCCGGGAGTGTCAGGGGTTGGGACAAACGGCCAGTGGGGCAACGCCATTGGATAGTAGGCAAAGGTCGGCTGATCTTTGGTGGCATCGAAGAAGTCAACGATTTGGTCGACCCAGATATCTTCGCCAAATTGTCCTTGATAGGTTTTCAGTTCTCCATCAGACCCAGTTTTACCTTCAAGCATGGTAGGGTTCGTGTAGCGGGATCCCTTGGACTCCGTGTGAAGAGCATGAAAAAGTGAGTACCGGTCAAAGCCCGCATCCTTGGCATGCATCCCCGTTCCACGTCGATTGGACGCACCCGGAAGATCCGGTGGATCATAGGATTGCAATTGCCACTTGCCAAAGATCCCCGTCGTGTACCCTGAATCTTTCAGGTAATGACCGAATGTTTTCTGATTGGGATCCAGGATGCCAAAGTACTTCCAGTTCCGGTGGTTGTATTGTCCGGTCATGATTTCGACGCGCGTCGGGGTGCATAAAGGTTGCGAGTAGGCACGCGTAAATCGAAGACCGGCGGCGGCCATGCGATCCAAGTTGGGCGTTTTGTAGGAGACGCCGCCGTAACAGCCCAGCCCTTCAATTCCGACATCATCCGCCATGATCAGCAAAATGTTTGGACGTTCCGCAGACAGTGAGGGTGAGCTGGAAAAAGCTGGGAAAAAGACGGGAAGCAGGATAATGAGGTGTCTAAACATCAAGATTTCACGGCTGGAAAAAGGGTGAGAGGATTGCTGACCTTATTCTAGCCCAGTCAGTCTTTCTCTTCGGCAGAGAGTTCCGAGCTATTGCGTTTTCCTGCATTTCGATAGATTGTGGGTTGGATTCATCATTTCTCCCACCAATCAATCCGTTTTCCATGCTTGTATCTCTGAAATGGCTGACGAAGTACGTTGACCTGCCGATGAGTCACGAAGAACTGGCTCAACGACTCAGCCTGTCCGGACTGAATCATGAGGGCACCGATCACATCAATGAGGATGTGGTGATTGACCTCGAAGTGACGAGCAATCGTGGTGATTGTCTGGGACACATTGGCGTCGCACGTGAAGTGGGTGTGTTGTACGGACTGCCGACGTGCAAGCCCGAGCCAAGCCTGAAGTGTTCCGAGCAGAGCATTGATTCCCTGCTGACCGTCGAGAATCAGTTTGAAGAAGCCTGTCCTCGCTATACCGCGAGGGTCATTCAGGGAGTTCGGGTTGGGGCCAGTCCAGACTGGTTGGTTGAGGCACTGCAGTCAGTTTTTTGGAAACGCAAACTCGATGGTAGCATCGAGCAGTATCAGAGTATCAACAACGTTGTAGATGCGACCAATTATGTGCTGATGGAGTGCGGTCAGCCTCTGCATGCTTTTGATTATGCCAAGGTCGATGGTTCACAGATCATTGTCAGGCCGGGGCGCAAAGGCGAGAAGATCGATGCCATTGATCATCGTCAGTACGAGTTGGATGAGACAACTTGTGTCATCGCTGATGCGAAGCAGGCCTCGGCTGTGGCCGGCGTCATGGGTGGAGCAATATCAGAGGTCAGCGATTCAACCCGTGATCTGGTGATTGAGTCTGCCGTATTCACGCCGCTATCCGTCAGACGCACCGCAAGAAGATTGAAGTTGCATAGCCCGTCATCCTACCGGTTCGAACGTAAAGTCGATCCGGTGGGTGTCGAGTGGGCCAGTCAGCGAGTCTGTGAAATGATCGTCGACCTTGCAGGTGGTGAGGTTGTCAGTGGAGTCATTGACACCGCAGCAGAGATGAAACCCCGCCAAGCTGTTGTGTTGCGAGCCAGTCAGTTGGAGCGAATTCTGGGCATCAAAATTGAAGCCGAGGAGGTAACTCGAATCCTTGTTGCACTGGGATGTGAAGCTCAGACAGGTGATCTCGGCTCGACGTCCGGCAAGCTGTACGCTCCTCCCACTTGGCGACATGATTTGACACGTGAAGCTGACTTGATTGAGGAAGTCGCACGTATTCACGGTTATGAGAAAATTCCTGAGGATGCCCCCATTCCAGTGGCTCCCAGTTCCAAACGAGATTTTGATACCGCGATGGAACGAATTCGGCAGGTGATGACCGCAGCTGGTCTGAGCGAAGCGATGACTCCGAGTATCGTCACGCAAAGACTCGACGAATCCCTCAGCCCGTGGACAGATCGACCTGCTTTGGAAAGTGAAACACCGATGCTGAAGGGAGCACGACGGCTTCGCCGAACCTTGCTGCCGAGCTTGGTCGAAGGTCGGGCTAAAAACTGGGCTGCGGCCAGTTTGGAGGCCGACCTGTTCGAAATTGCTCATATCTATCTTCCCAGCGATACCGATAGTGCGTTGCCCGCCGAGCAGTATTCATTGGGGCTCATTGCCGGACGTGACTTTTTTGAATTCAAGGGCGTTGTAGAAACCTTGTGTCAGCGTTTGGGAATTGAGCACTCGTTGCAGGTAGCAGGCGTGGAACGTGCTGGATTTGTTCCGGGGCAGTGTGTTCAGCTAGTGCTACGCGATACGGGTGTGGGTTATCTGGGCACGGTTGATGAAAAGACACTCAAGCAGTGGAAGATTGCAGGCCCGGTCGTGGTCGCTGAACTTGACCTGCCAAAGCTGCTTGAAAAATCACAACTGGTGCCACAGCAAAAATCGGTCAGCCCTTTCCCGTCAATTCAGCGAGATTTGAATTTTGTCGTTGCTGAATCAGTGCGTTGGAGTGACATGGAGCATGTTGTGCGTGCCGCGGTTGGATCGGAACTTGCCGGAGTGACTTATCGCGAGACGTACCGCGACGCGAAGAAAGACGGCAAGGATCGCAAACGTGTTCTGATGAGTGTGGAACTGCAAAGTCACGAGGCGACTTTGAGTGGGCAGGAAGCCGATGACTTGGTAGGGCAGGTGATTGGTGCTTGCCGCAAAGAATTGTCTGCCGAGTTGCTCTCATAAAAAAACTGGCCGGCATGAGCCGGCCAGTCGAAAGTTCTCAGGTGCAGCGCGACTGCCGATCAGATCAGTCCTCGATCGGCGTTTCTTTTTTGCCGTCACGAATGAATGGCTTGCGGACCTGCTCACCGCCCGCAGGTGTGAAATTTCTTACCCAAATGTTTCGGAAGCCAACGGGATTTCCGTGATCCTGAATCGAGATCGGTCCCGTGGGTGGATGCTGATTGTAGGCGGGGGGGCGATTGTAGGGAGTGTCTCCTTTGAGCTCAAAGTGATTCAGGATCAGGACACCGTTATGAATCGCCGTGATGTAAGCGGGCGATACTAGTTTGCCATTATCGTCAAAGCGTGGCGCAGTCCAGAAAATGTCGTAGGTGTTCCATTCCCCCGGAGGACGCATTGCATTGACAGCGGGTGGCGTTTGCTTGTAAATCGCGCCCGCTTGTCCATCAAAGTAAGTAGGGTTGTCGTAGGAATCGAGCACCTGAATTTCATAGCGATCCATCAGGAAAATGCCACTGTTGCCACGACCTTGGCCATTGCCTTTGACAGGGACAGGAGCTGTCCACTCGAGGTGAAGTTGGCAATCACCAAATGACTGGTTGGATACGATTTTTCCTTTTCCGGAATAGGCGACCCCGTCTTTGACTTCCCAACGCTCGCCATTTTTCCAGTCTTTCAGGCTTTTGCCATCAAATAAGACAATGGCATCCGAGGGGGGCGCTGAGTCGGTCTTGCCGGGAGTGACGACGCCAGGTTCCTTCCATTTGATGCCGTTGAGGTATTCACCGGCGTTCGCCGGTGCTGTGGTCAGGATGATGCTAGCGGCAATGACAAGTGAGAGCCGGCAGGTGAAGTTAAGATGGCGTTGCCGGAAAGACATCGATGTTTGTGACATGAGTTGCTATCGGAATGATGGAGGCAGGGCGGTTCCCGTCACCAAGGCGGGAACCTGAGACGACAGAAGTATGATTCGTAGAGTGTCGGCAATCAATCACTTGGCCTGGGGATGAGATCAAAAGCGACAGACCTTTGTTGAGAATTTTTGGTTCGCTAAAACCCTCACCTGAACGGCAGATTTGTCCGTGTTTTGGCTTGGTTTGGCAGTAAAAGCCAGCATTGACGCCGAATTGGGAAAACTGCTATTCCCTCGACCATGCACATCGTTTCACCCTACCACGCCGCCGCGGTCGTTCTCTTGACTGTTTTATGCTGCCCATTCGCGCATGGACAGGATTTACTGCCGTCTGGTCTTCAGGTGGCAGATGAAAGTGTCTCTTTGCAACAGGTTCCGCCAAATGCTGGCATGGTGGCAACGAAGAGCAATTCAGTGGACAAAGCAAAAACGCAGGCTTGCGTGCTGCTGAAAAACGATAACGTGCTATTCGGTCGAGCGAGGCAGTTGGGTGAATTCGTAATGGTCACCACCGCGGCCGGCGGCGAAGTCCGCTTGCCCCGGGTCAGTGTCGCTTGCTGGGCTGAGAATATTCGAGACTTGTATCAGTTTCGCGTTGACCAAAGAGGGAAACCCAATCTGCGGAGCCACCTGCGTGATGCACGTTGGTGTGTGCGATACGATCTTTATGACCTCGCCGCCAGAGAATTGATTGCTGCTCGTCGTATCGATCCTGACAACAAAGAGGCAATCATTCTGGAGAACCGGCTTCGTAATCTCGTGGCTCCCCGACCTGTGATCAAGGCCGCTGCTACCAGAATCGGCTCAGGTCAAACTGCGACTTCTGTCAATCACGAGGATGAAATCAGGCCGGCAGCCTTCAGTGCTGACCATTCCGACACCATTGATTTCGCCCCCGATACGATTCGACGTTTCGCAAGCCACATTCAACCGATGCTGATGAATCGATGTGGTGTCTGTCACCAGACCATGGCACGGACTGTTAACAACCAAATTCCTGAGACCAAGTGGCAGTTGCTGATTCCCAGTGTGGGCTCCCGAGCGTCTGCAGCAATTACGCGCAGTAACCTGCAGGGCATGATCCCGTACATTGATGCACAAGCACCAAAAAACAGCCCACTGCTGGTGATGGCCACGACCGACCACGGGGGTAGTCCAGTTCCTCTGAGTCAACGTAACACCAAGGCGATTCAATCACTTGATTACTGGGTGAAGATCGCAGCAGATTCGCTTCGAAACGGGAAGCAACTATCTCGGGACCAAGGGGGAGCATCTGGAAATGATGTTCAGGAGAAAATCAGTCGTGAACGCAAGGCTGTTCCACCACTTGGCAGTTCTGCACTTGCCCCGATGCATTCTGCGCTCGACAGAGCGTTAGAGACAGGCAATGATTCCTTGACGGATGAACCGGGGGTGCCAGCAGCGAAAGACGCACCCGAGCATAGTGCTAAATCCGCGCCGCACCGTTTGCCACCTGTGTCGAATCCCTTCGACCCAGAGCTTTTTAATCGCCGTTTTCATGCGGCCAAATCAGACTGATCACCGAGCCAGGATTTCTGTAGTCGGCGTGGGGGCGAAATCGCTTCAGGTTTGGATTTGAATCCGTCCATCCATTGAACTAAGCCCGTTGAGTTGGATGCGGCTTCTGCTTCGATCAGGTAAACTTTGAGTCTAATTTCTGATTGCCCTGTTTGGAGACACATTGATGCTGATTTGGACTTCACGCGTCAAACCATTACTGACGATTGCACTCGTTGCTGGTGGGGCTTTGGTGTGTGGAAGCGTCGCCGCGCAGTCCGGTGCAAATAGAAAATCGGCGGGTAGCCCCTTTGAACAGTGGGATACGAATCGTGATGGCTACTTGAGTCGGGAGGAGTTTCCAAAGCGTTTTCCTGCTGGATTATTCAAGCAGATTGATCAAGACAGAGACGGAAGACTGTCCAGAAAAGAGGATGATCGCTTTCGTGCGAGTCGTCGGTCTGACAGCAATGGACGTCGAAACGTGGGGGACTCGGGCAACGATCGTATTCGCTTACCTCAGGGTTCGACCGTCGACCGGGATCTCGTTTACGAAGTAATTCAAGGCAGAAAGTTGCCTCTCGATTTGTATCGGCCCAAGTCTACGAATCCGACAGCACTGGTCATCTGGATTCATGGGGGTGGGTGGAAAAGTGGTTCCAAGGCTGGCGGGGGACCCGCCGTTTTTCAACTGCTGCAGCGTGGCTACGCTGTCGCATCGGTCGAATATCGTTTAAGCGGTGAGGCTGTTTTTCCTGCAGCGATCGAAGACTGCAAGGCGTCAGTCAGTTTCCTGAGGTTGAATGCAGACAAATACAATCTTGATCCAAAACGATTTGGTGTGTGGGGTTCCTCCGCAGGAGGTCATCTCGTGTCCTTGCTGGGAACGACCATTGATGTTGATCAGTTTGATACTCATCCAGTGACTCGTAAGGCTTCGTCCAGCGTTCGGGCTGTGTGTAACTGGTTTGGACCGAGTGATTTTCTTCGCATGAATGATTTTCCCGGCAGAATCAATCATGATGCTGCTGATTCGCCCGAGTCCCGTTTTATTGGTGCCGCGATTCAAAAGAACCCTGAGAAGGTGCAGCGTGCCAATCCTGCGCACTATGCTAGCGCAGGAGATCCTCCCTTTTTGCATCTTCATGGTGATAAGGATCAGTTGGTGCCATTCAACCAAAGCGAAATCCTACACGCTGCTCTGAAGTCAGCTGGCGTCGAGACCACGTTGTATAAAGTGGTCGGTGGAGGTCATGGGTTTGGTGGTTCCAGGGACAGTCGAGAAGAATTGATTGAAAAATCGATTCAGTTCTTTGATTCCAAACTACGTTCTGACACGCCTTAAGGGTGCAAATTTAGTGATTCACATGGGCAGGAATAATTATCAGGGAATGCCTGTTGCACAGATGCAAACTTCCCAGCCTGCGTGTTGTGTCTCTTCCTATCTAATTGTTTCGACGTGAAAGGATGGCGGTTGCGAATGCTTCACCCATGACGGCAAAGGTCTTCGCGCAGCCAAGGTAGTGGTATCCTGCATTGGAGGCACCGCGTTCCCATTGAGCACGCTCGGCCGCCGTGATCAATTCAGACTCATATTGTGTCACATAGTCTTTTTGCTGCTGTGCAGTCATCTTGCCATCTTTATTGGCATGGTTCTTGTTCTTTGTGCGAAGCAAGTAACGCATCTGGCGAACCTTTCCCCGCTTGTCATCAATGGTAGCGAGTGATGCATCCCAGAATTCCGAAGTCTGAATCGCAGTCACTGGTTCTTGCAGATCGGGGAGATCAGCAGTGGCAGCCATGGCATCGCGAAATTCCGCGTTTTTTTCATTCGGATTCTTACCTCCGACACCCATCACTCCAATCACCACGGGAAGATCGGGAACATTAAGGTCTTTTCGGATATCACGAATCAGGTGCCCAAGGTTTTGGGTGTAGGCTTCAAAGCGGTTGGTGGATGTGTTCTTTGCTGTTTCGGGATAGGCATTGCGATTGACCATGTCATTAAAACCCTGGAACCAGACGAAGCCAGCGACTTCGTAGCCATCTTCCGATTTGTAATTCGGGCAAATTCGTCCAATGTCGGACAACACAAAATGGATGTGCTTGATCATCAATCGGTAATAATGCCCAGCGTTTTCCGGTGAATTGCGTTCACGTTCCTTGTCGGCATCAGATTGTTGGTAAGGGCCAGCACTAGGCGGGCGATAGTCATAAAACAGCGACTTACCACCCCACGCTGCTTTGATGATCAGGACGTCCTCATCAAAAGCATCATCCATCGTGATCCCAAAGGTAAATTCGGGACCAATTTTGCCACCATCTTCTGCGGGGTTGCGGCGAGATCCGTAACCGGCAGTCAAACGCCCGTGCCCTTCGCCATTCTTGTCACCAGCGCCTGTAAAATAGGAAATCCATGCACCGTCGCAAGTGTGTGGCTCTCCTGATGCATCACGCATTTTCTCAAGTAACGGAGCGGTCTTTGGATCATCGGCCAGGTAATCAAACGTTTCTACTTTTGCGTGACCCTCCATGTTCGACTGACCTGCCAAAATGAAGACTTTGAGTGGACCTTTGCCTGAAGCTGATGGGGTAGCACTGAACAAAGGAAGCAGGAACAGGGTCACAGCACAGGCGACACGCATTTGACACAAAGGCATGGGAGACTCAGTTGGACGGGGTGAAACTGGAATTGGGCAGGCTATGGAAATGTTGTTGTTGGAATCGAACCACTGGCCGAGTGCTATTACGCTCGTCGCTGTCCAGTGACATTAAGATTCTAATGTTATCTTGAGTGATCAAGGGCGCCTGTCAGGAAAGCGTAACAAGCATTGCGTTAGGGTTTGTTGCCGACTGACTGTTAATAAAAGTACAAACGATTGATTATGGTTGACCAGGAAAACGAGCCAGTACATGGCATGCGGCGTTCGGAAGATGTCCTCGGACCGAAACCCCGGGGGATTTTAGAAACCGTGGTTTACTGTGAATGCTTGTCAGCAGCTCGTGACTTTTACGAAGACGTGGTCGGGCTAGAGGTCGTTTCTGTTGATCCGGAAAGGCATGTATTCTTTCGCGTTGGTCAAGGAATGTTGCTTGTGTTTAATCCGTGTGACACAGAAAGTGGCACCGTTCTCGTTGGCGATCAAATGATTCCTCGGCATGGCAGTACCGGGCCATCACATTTCGCTTTTGAAATTTTGTCGGAACAAGTGGATGTGATTCGTGAACACCTTGCGAACCGGAAGATTGCAATCGAAGCCGAGATCGAATGGCCAACGGGAGGTCACTCGATCTACTGTCGTGACCCTGCTGGCAATAGCGTCGAGTTTGCGACACGCGAGCTTTGGTTTGACTGATGAATCGGGTGTCTTGAGCTTCGAGGTTCAGGTGGCTGCGAGCTTCAGATGGAATCGTCGTTTTGCAGTAGCCTTTCGCACTTTCGAATTTCCGGCATTCCCCCCCCAAAAAAATAATGCCCAGATAATCAGCATTGCAGATGATCTGAAACGATAACTACCTAAGTGGCTTCATGGCAGGCGGATGTTGCGCGAGAACCTTTTTCATATTCTCGAGGATCTTGGGCTTTTTTGCTGCGAGGTTGGTTTTTTCGAGAGGATCAGTCTGATAGTCGTAAAGTTCATACTCGGTGGGTGCAGATGATCTGATCGGTTTCCATTCAACCATTCGATAGCGTTTGGTCCGAATGGCTCGCCCCATTTTCCCACCCTTCGGAAAGCAGTGGTAAGCGTGGTCTGAAACCGAATCGGTAGTCCCATTGAGAATCGGGACCAGACTCTCACCATCAATTGGCTGAGGTGCTTCGCTAGCCGGCAGTCCCGCCAACTCGCAGAGGGTGGGGTAGATGTCGACCGTTTCGACGGGGGACTGATTCGAGGTTCCGGCACGTGTGGTACCTGGTGCAACGATCACCAACGGTATGCGATTGGCCTGTTCGTAATTGGTATGCTTGGTCCATGTGCCATGATCGCCCAAGTGATAACCATGGTCGCCCCAAAGCACGATGATTGTGTCGTTCTGCAATTGAAGGCGTTGAAGTTCGTCCAGCACACGTCCAATCTGAGCATCCATGTAGCTGAGTGATGCGTAGTAACCGTGTATCAATGTCCGAGTCATCTCTTCCGAAAGTGGTCCTTCCTGAGGAACCGGTTTGTACTGGTTCAGCTCGCCCAGTGTTTTTCCTGCATATTTGGGTGCATCTTTAGGCGGCTTTGTGTAGGCAGCTGTTGGTAGTTTTGAGCGGTCGTAGAGATCCCAGTATTTTGTCGGAGCACAGAAGGGAAGGTGTGGTTTTGTAAAACCGAGTGCCAGAAAAAAAGGGGTTCCTGATTCGCGATATTGTTGCAAGCGTTTGATTCCCTCAGTGGCAATGCGACCGTCTGCATACGCTTCATCATTCACGTCTGCCTTCTCCCATGCGGCACCACGCGGTAGCGACTTGATCTGTCCAAGCTTTTGGTTGCTGAAGTAAGCCTCTTCCCGCGTCAGTTCACCACCGGTGCTCTCGTCAAGCACGTAGTCGATGACTTTGTCAGGTTGGAAAGGGACACTCCACGACAGTTTGTCGTTGATGTTGCCATGACCAATGTGGAAGACTTTGCCAATTCCAGCTGAATGGTAACCGTGATTTTTAAAAAGTTGGGGAAGGGTGACAACATCGGGAATCGCTCGCCGAATGTGATAGCCGAGGCTGTAGACGCCGGTCGATGTGGAGCGTGATCCAGCCAGAAGATTATTTCGCGAGGGGGCGCATACCGCCTGATTGCAGTAGGCTGAGTCGAAGCGGGTGCCAGACGCCGCAAGTCGATCAAGGTTAGGCGAGTGCACCCACTGTTCACCGTAGGCTCCGAAAGAGGGTTTCAGATCATCGACTAACAGCAGCAAAACATTGGGCTTGTTGGCTGACAGAGAATCGTTGCAGAGGAACAACAGGCAACAGGCAGCCAGAGTAAAGCGATTCATGGTGTGGTGGGATTGCTAGAGGATGCGAGGGGAGTGTCTGTGGGACGCCGATGTGACCAGAATCCAGTCGTCGACATAAAAAAAGGCAGAGTTGCCAGTGCGCAACTCTACCTTAACTTGATTCTGTAAATCGCACAGCGTGACGGTCGGTTGACTCGATCCGCTGGCGAGGTACACCCAGGTTCGTACCTACGCCTGGAACGAGCTGCCGCAACCGCAACTCTTCACTGCATTCGGATTCTCGAATGTGAAGCCTTGCTTTTCCAGACTCTCGTACCAGTCGACAGTGGTTCCGTCGAGGTACAAGGCACTCTTCTTGTCGACAACGACGGCAACGCCGTGACACTCGTACTTG
>JBPCVE010000286.1:0-18227 GCA_051010795.1 Rubripirellula sp. | reverse complement strand
ATCCACTCGGTTACATAATCAACTTCCATCACTGATAACTGCGATGAGCCTTCAGGTGGCATGGCTCCCAGTGTTATTTGCTCATGGATCCGTTGCCAAGTCTCGACAAGACTACTGTTAACTGAATTTCCAACTGCAAAATCAGTTGGAAGACCGTCAAAGCACAGAGTCGCCTCTGGTTTCGTTTTACCATGACAATCTGCACAGTGAGATTTCAACAGTGACAAAACTCTACCGCTACCATCTCGCTCAGCAGATACCGCTGACGAACAAGCAAGAACGAAACAGAACAACTGGATTAAAAAGAACCTGATTTCGATTACCCTATCTCTCGCACTTGGTGCTTCGCATGTTGGTAGTTACAAAGATCATGAGTGAATCCCGAGGGCTGGGACCCGAGCATAGTCTCAACGGACCACCTTAAGAGATTACCATAGTCAGCCGACTGTGAGCCCTCAACGCTGACTCTCAAGACTGACTCGCAACTACATCGCACCGATATCGCAATCTGTTTCGTACATGCCAACCTCATCTGATCGAACGCCGAATGGATACGCAGAACTCTTCGTGTGGTTGCGTCGCATTGGCAAAAAAGGTGTACGAGGATTGTATCTCTGCCTGCGAGGTACTGATTATCAATCATTAGCTGAATTTTCACGCAATTTTGGTGTCTGCATGAAGACAGTCGCTGATGTAGAAAAGGGTCTGGAACTCTGCATTCGCCCCATGCGCAGCACTCTCATTGGCCGACGCTGGACGACTGCAGTCGCAACCGTCCAGCAAGGCGGCACTCTTACTGAAGCACTCAGCCCAGCCCGTGAATTTCTTCCGGGTTTCTATCTGCCTCTTGTTCAGGCAGGGGAACAATCGGGACGACTGGCGGAGGTCTTTCAATTTTTGCACGACCACTGCAAAGCACTCCATGAACCGTTGACCAACCTTCGTCGCACATGGCTTTTTCCCCTTGCCATATTTTTCGCCGGTTCAGTATTCCGCATCCTGATATGCTTGCTGAGCGGAGATGTAATCCTGGCAATCCAACTTGCATTCTCGGAAGCCCTCGGCTGGGCATTGACTGCCCTGATCTTTGGATTAGTCATGCTAAGCCCAATCCGTTATTCCATCGACCAAATTCGACTCTCGCTACCCTTGGTTGGTACCTTGGAACAAGAAATTGCGAGACACCGATTCTTTCGCGTGATGTCCATGATGTACGCCGTGGGCGAGCACCGGGTCGAATCAATGATCCGTTTAGCAGCAGAGACGGTCACCAATCGCAGTGCACGCATGGATCTAGAAAAGGCCGCGATCGCGATCGAAAATCATCAAACCATGGCGGAAGCATTCCAGAAAGTCAGGTTCCTGTCCGCTCAGACTCAAACCACGATCAAAACTGCAGAGCTTTCGGGAACACTTGAGCAAGGCTTTCAACACATCTCAGATGAAGCTGGGGCATCGATGGTGATGAAACTGAAATGGATTCAGCCCATTCTGTTCCGCCTTGTCGTCTTGATGGTAGCACTCTCAATACTGTCGACATTACTGAGAATCGCTATCGGACTCATTTGATACACGAATCAGTCCATGAAAACGAACGGCTAAAAATTAGCTTCGATACCGGCAGTGAGTCCGCTAAAGGTGATCGTTTCATCCACTCCCACGTAGTTGCTCGCTCGTACCGCATCAACATATTCACGAGTGGAAACAGCGTTGTACCAGGCTGCTGTCATATAACCGACCGATGCTCGGCATCGCCCGCATCGACTCCGCCACCCGATTCCCAACTCCAATTCCAACACAGGAGGATATTTCTGTCGCTACAGGTTTGGTGACTGTTGACACGGATGTTGATTTTGAAGGATTCGGTTTGATGATGGGGCTCGATGGGTTCATCTCACAGGGTTCGCATGCTGATTTGAGGAAGCCTGTTGTCTCAGTTTTGATCACTGCCTGCGTCTTCACGCCAAGCTAATGCATTCATGAATGCCTGCCGCGTGTAAGGATTCAGATCTTGCTTCAACATGTATTCCAAGTAGTCAGCAGGAACCGCTTCGGACTCATCCGTGCTGAATAGATATTTGCCTCGATGTTTTCCCCACGCGATCTGCTTGGGATGAGTTCGCGCGTGCTGCGAGAAGTTGAAGAACTGTCCTCCGCTTTTGATTTTCTGCCGCTGCACTATCTGCGTCGCTAATAGATGCAACATCCTGACATCTGCATCGGCGCTATGCGCATCCTTGGCTAAATCCCGCAGCCAGCGTTCATATCCGAACAAATGATAGAGAACTGCCAACTGTTTGTGACAGTCAATCTCTGGCCACAGATACTGAGATATGCCCAAGGTGTCAATGCAGCGTACATCACGAGGTGATCCGATCACCTCATAATCAAAATCGACATTGTGCGCTACAATAAAATCACCAGGCTCCAACGGTATGAAACTGGCCGCCTCGACCGATGGTGGGCAGTTCTCCAGTTCTTCCGGCAGGATGCCGTGCACCACGGTTGCCCCCAGCTTCATTTCCCCTGCTGGCCGATATCTTTGAACATGTACTACAGGGTCTTCGGTAGGGTTGAATAATGCCCATGCTACCTCGATCGCCTCGTTACGCTCTCCCCCCGTTGTTTCAGTATCGATCAAATATATTTTATTCAAACAAGACTCCAAACCTGAATAACGAAACACGTCTACAAGACATCAAACCAAAAAACACTTCTCGTAGAACGCGAGCAGCTCAAAAGGCGTCACTACCTAAAGTCCTACACATAGTAACGATCGTAATTGGTTGCTGTTGCATCCCAATTGACCCTTGCCACCGCGAAGAGCACCATTTCATCGATCGATTGTCCAAGCTCATCACTAAACCAACAAACTTGCAGACGCGAATAATCCTCGGATTCCCCCAAAGACGTTGGGTACGGCGATACCAAGGTGGCTTTGAGACGATAGCGAGGAAGTGGAAACACCCCGGGTCGGATAAAAGTAACACCTGTCGCCGTACCAGCCTTCTGTTGACGGCGACGTTCAAGGTTCACCATAATCGAATGACTGATTGACTCAGGACTCCCCTCCAAATGATTTGCGTAGGTCAGTTCGACACCAAAATTATTCAGACTCAATTTTCGGTTTTTGAACACCTCTCTTCCCTTCCGAATGGATTTCATAGTTGCTCGATCTATTCGATGCTCTGGAGGGTCATCCTCCTGAAAAAACGACTGTTGCCAGCTGCGTGGATTTACCTGCTGTTCATGCAGCACTTCGAAGGCATGCAAAGCAGTCGTTCGGTGAATATCAAGCACTGGCGAGATGGATCCCTCGGCATCGCGTTGGTATCCGCCTGCAAGATTCCAGGCAATTGGTATTCCTTGGGCCACGAATTGCTCAAAAACAACTCGATCCCTTTCGGATAATTCTGCACTATCCAGAACACCACCCAGAGGATCATCGCGATGGGCATCGGCCCCTGCCTGATACAACACAATATCGACGTGCGCGGCGCACATGACCTTGATCACTTCATCAAGCCACTTAAAATACCTCCGCGAGTTGGCAAGACGCTGGGCTCCTGAAGAGAAATGCAGAATGGAATCTTGCAGATCCAATTCTCTAATGATGTCATCAGTTCCATCACCGGCATGCCAATCACAATCCAGAATTCCAATCTTGTTGATTTCATCACGTTGCAACAAGCGATTGGATGCCACCATCAACCCATTGAAGGTGCAAAATCCGTGATTGGAAGAATAGCCTGCGTGATGGAAACCGCTGGATGGCGAACATACCAACCCTGAGTCCAGCGCATCCTCAGCTGCGGCAACCATGGAACCAACCGTCCATCGAATTGATTCAGCCACAGCAGCATCAGTATTGCCATGCCCATTGGAAACCTCACCACTGAACACACCCCGTACATACTCCGGATCATGGACCGCTTTCAGTTCTTCTATCGAAATGGGATCAAATTCCACTCGTTTGACTAGCCTGTGCTGAACCCAATCTTCATAGACTGAAGCGGGCTTCTCACCGGAGGGCGAATAACCACCTGATGGGCAGGACATGCGATCATCGTAAAAAGTGCGCAGAAGATGCTTCAAAAGAGAACCCTTGTGAAAAGACAAAGAAGATTGTGAGCCCAACATGTACCGCGGGCAGTGAAATATTGCCAAACCGGACAAGAGAACAACGGAAGTCCTGAATCGCATACTGCCGCGAGAATCAGTACACTTCTATAGTCACATTTCAGAGCCGCCCGGGGCGCGTAAAACACCGTTGATTGTTAATTCCGCCAACATCAATCAAACGAACCGACCGAACATGAAACCAGTTCTTTTTCTCCATTCCACTGAATATTATCACCTGGCCACGTCAGCACAGATCACGCCATGGGTGACTCACTATCTAGTTCTTCCAGCGCCATGGATCTGAGCAACGCAGATGTTGGATATGTGTGCCACTCTGTGATGTGCCGACAGAGGCAGTGACTACGATCTCCTTCTGCCCATCGAGTAAACGTGCAACCCACGCAGAAAAGTAGATTGATCTATGTCGCGACGGCGGCGCTAATGCTGCTGCTTGGATTGGCCTCACGCTATCCTGGATTTTCACCGCCAGAGTTCATCAGAAATCATGCTGGAGACACCTGTTGGGCAGCGTTGGTGTACTTGGTGCTCAGTATCCTCATACCCCGAAGACCGGTGCTGAAGCGGGCCATTATTGGTCTTACCTGTGCCTTTACAATCGAGTTGAGTCAACTCTATCATGCGCCTTGGATCGATTGGTCACGGCAGACAACGTTGGGTGGATTGGTTCTTGGTTTCGATTTCACAGCGATGGACCTCATTCGCTATACGTTTGGAATCTTGTGTTGTGCTATGCTCGAAGTCGTGCTGAAACGCAAACACTCAAATCAACAGGCGCCAACTAGCCTGTGAGTGATCGAAGTAAACGCACAGTCTCTTTTGCTGCACTTACTGGCGGCAAAGCGGTCGATGCGATTCCAGAGACAACTTTGGTAATGTTGTGATCCACTCGCCCGCTGCTGTTCCACACTTGACCGTCAGGAGCCGTGATGTAGACAGAGAAGGTACGATGACCTGTGCCGGGACGCTCTCCAATCACATGCAGCAGTGCTCTTGGTCCCTTGCTCTGGGCGAACAGAATTTCACCAATCTGGTAGCCAGCCCTGACGCGTCCTGAGTTCACGACAATATTGTCTGGAGCAGGTTTAAATTCGTCGCGCAACAATTGTTCCCGCAAGCTTTTCAGGAATGGATCCAGATGATTCTTCTCCATAATCGATAAGGCATTGAGCCCGTCTGATATGACGATCTGCACATTGAATTGATCATCATGCTTGATACGAAGCCCCTGGACCTTCAATGCAGATGGCTCACGTAATTTTTCACCACTCACTGGGTGCAAAATGTAGTCGCTGCGATCTTCCGATTCGGTATTCAGAGCGATTGAGACGGGGATTTCACTGATGAACCCGGGTGTCAATTCCGCCCAAATGCTTTTTTTTGCATCATCGTAAATGCGATCGACACTGCGTTTCGTAGCGCTCGGGATATCTGAGACTGCTGTTCCATGCCCTTCAGTGATAAATACTCCTCTATCGCGGACTGCGGCAATCTGCTGCTTTGCTTCTCGCCTGACTACCTGCTCGGACCTCACATCACCTTTACGTTGCTGATACTGAAAATAGACCCATGCTGGGTCACCAAAATGTGAAGTAGGTTTTCCTTGTTCATCAATGACCTTGATCGTGCGAAAGAACTCCCACATGGGGTCGTTTACCCGATAGCCAAACTTTTGCCGCAGGCGCAAGTGATCATGGTAGCCCGTTGTGAGATAACCCAGCATTGGATCGATCTTAGTTGGCAACGCCATCAGATACGCCGGGTTAGCAGGCATGATCTGGTCAAGACACCAATCAAGGTCCTGTAAGGAAACCTCCATATGAAGTGTGGAGCAGACATCAAGCCCAATGGTCAAACCATGCAGTTTTCCCATGACGATATCCTCGAGGCAACATCGAACCAATTGCTCTTTGGTTCGAAACACTTCAGGACCAATGAATCCCGCGACGTCATTCAGATGGACCCATGGTTTCAAATCAGTGCCCGATTTGGCTTTCTCAACTTCATATTTCAACCCACGGGCAAAACCATACTTCCGTGACTCATGCACAACCATATCAAAGCCGTTGCCATGGCCATTTGTAAAATCTGCTCCCTGCCCCGTTTCGAAATAGAGGTCAAATTTCCCCTTGCGTTGCCGTGCATAATCCAACATTTTCTCGACGCTGATATCAAAAGTCTGGTTTGCACCATCGGTACCAGCGATACTCTGGAACCAAAGTGCTGTGCTGCCAGGTCGTCGCTGCTCAACGTCAGCCTGCACGTCGATGTGCGACAGTACACAATGGGGTAAGTCATCCTGCAAACCAAAGACTTCGATGATCTCCTGCAACGTCCGTTCCACCGCAGCTACCGACTCCGGATCGCTGGAAACGGGATTGGTTCCCAACAGGACATCACCAACTCCATAAGCCCAAGCGTCAAATACTTGCCAACGAATATCCTCAAGATTATCAGTAGGCGAGTTCGGCTGCACACGTGCTCCCAAATAGCCCTTTGCACCGATGTTGCTATTGGGCAGAGGGTGAAATATTTTTGAGGCCACAGTGACCAGTTCTGCATTACTCATTAATTTCACGACGCAACCGATCACGACGCTGGACAACGAAGGAAGTACTGTCTTGATTGCTACTTCATCACGTTCGAGAAGAAATCGCTTCAATTGTCCAAGCGTTTGGCTTTGAATCGTCGTCTGTTCACTGCTTCCCACTGTCTGTTGAAGCAGTTGAGACAAACGATCTTGCGTAATGGGGTGGTCATCTACATCGGATAAAATGGTGTTTGCCAACAACTGACGAGCAATTCCCCGCGTAGAGTCATCGGCAGCCGCCACACCAAGCATCGCGTCTCCCTCCTTAAAAGGGTTAGCTGCCCCGATGATGTCTCGATACGCCTTCTGATCAAAGCCCGACTGCACACGATCCAAATATTGAAAGAGATCTTCCCCAACCTGTGCGTTCACCAAAGTAACAGCAGTCACCTGCGGTTCCAATGCGCTAAGAGGTTTTGTGAAGTTCGCAAGAGCGGCAACGCCACCGAAGCTTCCCACCTTCGTGAACTGCCTTCTGTTGATTCTCATCTTTGCCCTGTCAATATGTTGAACGCACTATTTTTATATGCAAGTCGCTGGCGTAAAACACAGACTGCTGGTCTCAAACAGATACCACCTATCTGTTGCTCACGTCTTTCGGACGTAACAGCAACGGCCGCCATGAACCGAGAAGGTTGTGTTTGACTATTCCGGCAATCAACTTTTTCGTAAGCTTCACGCAACTTCTAAAGGATACACCTTGCAATCAGCTTCCGACAATGTTTTGAGAGTCATTGGCCACTGTGAACTCTTGACCAGCAAATAATCTGTATCGAAGGTGGATACCGCAAAAACGCTGATGTCTGCATCTGCTAGACATTTTGTGATCCGAGCAAGAATCCCAACTAATGAGAAATCAAGCTTTCCGGCGACCCGCATGCATCTCCAATCGGTCTCTGATTCTACATGCTCCGGCACGATGGATTCACGACACACAACCGACAGTTCATCAGGGGTCCAGTTCAACGATACAAACTGTTGCTTATCGGAATCGTTTTTCAGTGCCCACTGTGGTAGTGATTCATCTGGTGCAAGGCGACAAACCGCATATCGGTCCGGTAGATACTCGAAACTAAACATTAATTGCTGTCTTGACACTCGTTATCTGCAGGAATGACCTTTGTCTCCAGGAAGGCAGCCAGAGCGACCGCATCATCAGTACCAATCCTGAGTTTTCGACCTTGCCGATACCAAACATCCACACAGTCATATCCCCACAGATTCCAAACCCATCCTCCACTCGGACTCATGTGAATACCCCAACCGTCCATGATGGTGGATCTGGCTTGCTCCACTTTTTCGAGTTCGTTGTACTGCAAACGGCGTTTGAATAACGACAACGGTCCGAATGCAATTAACAACTCGGTGCCCTCATCGCTTACCGTCAAATGCCGAAAGCACAACGCCAGTAGCAGCATCAAAGCACCGCTCCAGTACATCGCTACCTGCGCAACAATCACGTTTGTGAAAACTGATCCAGCCAAAGTACCAAGCCCGATTACCAGCAGTAGCAGATACATTGGCGCAGACTGCGTGTGTTCATAGAGCATGAAAGCCTCACCAGCGTGTTCAAACAAATTCCCAAAATTGACCAGGTACTGCATAATTTAGCAGACATTTACTCGACGTTTACAGATACGGGCACTTAAATCGCCGGCAGCATTTCAATACCAAACAATGCCTTTTCACGTGCGTGGAGCGGACAGAAACAAAATGTTGTCCACAAGTATCGGTATCTGTTTGAATTTCGGATTCACGGAACCTGTGATTTTTCAACATGGCAGCCATCCAAATCCAGCCCATACCCTTTCCCGGTTTTCAGCTGAATTCCCACCACGGGTGAAGCAGAGTAATCTACTGCGAAAGAAGTTTCCAAACTGCAATTACTCAATTCACCTGTTTGCATAAGCCTCCCCTGTTAGACGATATTTTCGCCATGGAAATGGAATTACGCCTATCCAATGACTCGCCTTTGCTGCCCAGCGTTCAAGCCTTCATTCGTTCTACCCTCAATGAAGTGGGTCTTCCTGACACAACGGTGACCGGACTGGAGCAATTAGTCGCTGAAGTGGTCACACACACGATCGATCACGCCTATCCCAATGGGGAACAGGGCGCAATTATCATCAAGGTCAACGAGTCGAACGGAAAATTCGAACTCATCATCTGCGACGATGGTGTGCCGCAAGACATCAAGAAACTTGAAGCAGATTTGATTCAAGGTCCGATCGACCTGCCGAGCTTACGAAATGCGATCCATACAAGAATTCTAGATGAAATGCATTGGTCCGCCTTGGGTCCGAATGGGAAGGCTCTGCATTTGATCAAATGGCTCCACGACAAATCTGTCCGCGACAGTGACTCGAAACAAGTTAGCAAAGATGAGCCACTGGCACCTGAACAGGAATACGACGTTCGAAAATCCCGACCTGAAGAAGCGTTGCAAATCTCACAATTGATTTACCGCATCTATGGTAATACCTATTTCAATGAGGACTTGTACTACCCTGAACGAGTTGCGGCTCAGCATGCCAATGGCAAAGTGCTATCGATTGTTGCTGCGGACAAGGAAGGTTACTTGGCCGGTCATTGTGCGTTGGAATTCAATGATGCAGGCCCAGTGGCAGAAGTCGGCCAAGCAGCGGTTGATCCCCGCCATCGGGGCCGAGGGCTTTTGAACCAGATGAAGGACGCATTGGACAAGGAAGCCCAGCAAATGGGGCTGGTATGCAGATTCTGTGACAGTCCATATCTACACTCAAAAAGCGAATGCTTACCATGGCGGTTACATCTGTGGCGTTGGTTTGGGCGTCTCACCCAAGAACGAGTCGTGTGGGGGCATCGCCGAGGAACTCTCGCAACGCGTGAGTTGTGTGATTTATTTTCACTGGGTCACCGAACCTGCAGAGCGTCAAGTTTTTGTTTCAAAGCGACACCAGCAGATCGTTTCAGAGATCTACGAACACCTTGGATGCCCTGTTCAGTTCGGCACTGCCGCACCCACGAAGCAGGCACACGGAACACTGTCCATCAAGGTAAACCCTCGAGCACACTTTGCTGCAATTCACGTGACAACGCTTGGGCAAGATACCGTTCAAAACATTCGGCGGGCTGCCAGGGAACTTGTCGAACTGTCACATGTGGAAGCTCTTGTAGTGGAATTGCCACTGGAAAACCAAGGTACACCCGATGCATGTGAAGCGTTAGAGCAACATGGCTTTGGTTTTACCGGCATCGGACCACACTTCGCGACCGGTGGTGACGTAATCAAACTGGAGTACTTGGTCGAGCCACTGGAAAAAGAGCCCATCAAGTTATTCGAACCGTTCGCTGACCGTTTGGTGGACTATGCTTTGAACGAGCAAAAACGCGTACGGGACTCTATGTGAAGCACTGTGTCGTATCGACTCGGCGTGGTGCTGTTGTCTTGCCAACAGCCCTTGGAGCCATTATGACTCAGCAACCAAATCAGCACACTCGGCAACCTCAGAAAATTGGCGATGCAAAACATTACCACCGACCGACCGACTTTTGTCACGCATCTGGAATGTGGCAAGACAGAAACCCCCTATGCAGCGGACCAACTGCATGGCTTATCCGAAGTTGGAAGTCCTCTGATCGTGCGTTACGATTTGGAGGGGATATCAAAGGCAGTGAGCAAAAACGAACTGCAATCCCGTCCCGCAGACCTCTGGCGATATAGGGAATTCTTGCCGGTACGTCAGACCAGCAACATTGTGAGCCTTGGCGAGATCATGACTCCTTTGATCGAACTTACCAGTTTGAAAACCGGTGGGGGACGTTTGATCGTGAAGGATGAGGGCCGGTTACCCACTGGCTCATTCAAAGCACGAGGTCTCTGCATGGCTGTATCGATGGCCAAGGAGCTCGGTGTTACCAAACTGGCTATGCCGACCAATGGAAATGCCGGTGCGGCCATGGCTGCCTATGCCAGCCGCGCGGGAATGGAAACCTATATTTTCTGCCCGGACGACACACCCGAAATCAACGTCAGGGAAATTGCTGCACAAGGTGCAAAGGTCTGGCGAGTCAATGGATTGATTAACGACTGCGGTAAGCTGGTCGGAGCAGGCAAAGAAACCCACGATTGGTTCGATTGCTCCACGCTGAAAGAACCGTATCGAATCGAAGGCAAGAAAACGATGGGGCTGGAACTGGCTGACCAATTCGATTGGGAACTCCCTGATGTGATTTTCTATCCGACCGGCGGAGGCACTGGATTGATTGGGATGTGGAAAGCTTTTCAAGAACTCAAAGCAATGGGTTGGATTAACGGCCGTTTACCACGAATGGTCGCCGTTCAGGCGACTGGCTGTGCTCCAATTGTAAAAGCCTATGACGAACAGAAGCAGCATGCTGAACTATGGCAGGATGCACACACTGTGGCTGCTGGAATTCGTGTCCCGGCAGCCATCGGTGATTTTCTGATCTTAAATGCTGTACGCGAAAGTAACGGATTTGCGACAGCCGTAACCGACGAGGCGATTCTGACTGCCCGCGATGAAGCTTCCAGAAGAGAAGGAATGTTGATGTGTCCAGAGGGAGCTGCAACGCTCGCGGCATATCAACAGGAAGTGGAATCAGGAAGAGTCTCAGCCGATGAAACTTGCGTTTTATTCAACTGCGCCACGGGCCTGAAATACCCGTTACCCGCCATGGACGCACGCATCGACTTGAACGAACCTGTCAATTTTAAGTTGCTGTAGAATCGAACCAGAATCCCAACATCGACCAACTTCATTTTTTGGACCAGCCCACGCAATCCGTTAGCCTGACTCACTCAATCCATAGTTATCACCTTGCACAACGGTGCATGAATGGGGCTGAAGTGCAACCAAATCCTCGCAGGATCATCTCATGATTCCCGCTGTCATCTTCGTCGCCATTCTGCTGCTAATCGGTGTTGGATTACGATTGCGGTTCACAATCTTCCGCTGGTTTTACATCCCTGCTTCGGTGGTGGCAGGAATGATTGGCTTGATGATTACCCAAATCGATTTCAGTGCGACCATTACCTCGCACACCACTGCCTGGACGGAAACACTGGCGAGTTGGCCTGGATTTTTGATCGCCGTGATCTTCGGCGGAATGCTGCTGGAACGTAAACCCGCACCTTGGCGAAAAAGCATTTCACGTGTGGGACGGCAGGGGCTGATGGTCTGGGTCATTGTGCTCGGCGAAACTGCCATTGGATTGATTGCAACCTGGCTGTTGATCAAACCATTTTTTGATGTACCCCATTCTTTTGGCACACTCATTGAGACTGGTTTTGCCGGTGGGCACGGCACCGCAGCAGCGATGGGCCAAGTCTTCAGACATCCAACCATTCAACTCGACAGTGGATTGGATCTCGGTATTTTGATGGCCACCTGCGGCCTGCTCTACGGATTGATTTCAGGTATTTTCTGGATCAATATCGCTGTGAGACGAGGATGGATTGGAAAGCAAGGCACCAATACAAAAAACATCAACAGTGAAAACTGCGACCCTGAAAACAACGACTCTTGTGCGCCAAAAGCACGCCCCGTTATCGGCTATGCACGGATTGGCAAGGAAACGATTGATCCACTGCTGTTGCAAGTGTTGTGGTTGGCGATCGCCTTTGGCATTGGCCTAGGTCTACAAAGCATCGTGACATCATCCATTGGATTCATCGAAAATTTTGGCGACGTGACAACCACGGTCGTCCAGGGTGAAGAACAACTATCGGAACGACTGACGCTGGAAAGCATTGCTGGTAGCTTTCCTCTCTTCATCTACACGCTGTTCGGTGGATGGATCGTGCGCACCACGCTGAACTTACTCGGCTACGAAAACGCAATCGACCGCGAAACTATCAATCGACTGACATCGACAGCGATGGATATATTGATTGTTTCAGCCATTACTACACTGAACATCGCCGCAGTGACGACCTTGATTATCCCATTCGCCATTCTGTTTCTGTTTGGTGCCGCCTGGACGGGATTCTGTCTCATGGTTCTGGCGCGAAAAATGTTACCACGGGAACACTGGTTTGAATTGGGATTGATCAACTATGGCATGTCGACTGGCACGACTGCGACTGGTTTTGTGCTACTGAGACTGGTCGACCCTGAACTTGAATCAGGTGCCGCAGAAGATTATGCCTTGGCAGCTCCTCTGTCTTCACCCTTCATCGGTGGAGGTATGATCACGGTAGCATTGCCGTTGCTCATATTGGAACGTGTTCCAATTCCGGTCACGGCGATCACGATGACACTACTCGTTGTCGCTTTAATCTACATTGGCCAACGCTGGAATTGCCACGCGAGCGGAACGCATCAGAACGAGGATAACGATGCTGAATAACATTCGACAGATAACCTGCATCCTGGCGGCTTTGCTTGTTTCCGACGTATCTGTCGGTGCAGACACTGACACGAATACCTCGAAGTCAAACAAACAGCAGGCAAAACCTGACTCTCAACGCGTCGACGTGATGCACCAGCAGGTGATCGATCTTTCCCACACTTTCGACAAGCAAACCATCTACTGGCCAACAGAGAATGGTTTCCGGCTGATCCCCGAAAAAGCCGGCGTCACGGAAAAAGGATATTACTACTCGTCGAATCGATTCATGGCAGCCGAACATGGTGGCACTCACCTCGATGCACCTGTCCACTTCAATGAAAATGGTAAATCAGTAGATAAATTACCATTGCAACAATTGATGGGTGAAGCTGCTGTGATCGATGTCACGGCTGCATGTCGTCAAAATCCCGATTATCAGATCAGCGTTGCTGATTTGAGAGCCTGGGAGGAAGAGACGGGGCGGCAGTTGGTAGATGTGATTGTCCTTCTGAACACTGGATACGCCCAACATTGGCCCGATCGTAAAAAGTACCTCGGTACAGACCAATTGGGTCCCGAAGGGGTCGCAGAACTGCATTTCCCCGGACTTGATCCTGAAGCTGCACGCTGGCTCACTGAACACCGCTCAATCAAAGCCATTGGCCTCGACACCGCAAGTATCGACTATGGTCAATCAACACGATTCCAAAGCCATGTGACGCTTTTCAAACACGAAATCCCAGCGTTCGAAAACGTAGCCGACATGAGCCGCTTACCCCTTTCCGGGACCACGATCATCGCTTTACCAATGAAGATCGGGGGCGGCAGCGGAGGACCTCTGCGAATTGTCGGCTGGTTGCCTGATGAAGACGAGCATGGTGCATCACGTAAAGATAAGTGACAAGCTTACCTATGCAGCGAAGCAAATACGCGAACCACATCTCTTCTAAAAAGGCGGCTTCGATGATCGATGACAGCAATCCACTGGATTACATAGGGTTTCTCGCGCTGATGGCTACCATGAATCCATCATTCGCCCCCGCAGCCCTTCCGGTTTCGACCATCGCTACATTGCGGGCAACACCATTTCCGGGACCCTACCCGGTAAAATTGAACGGGTCGGTGACGTTCATGCCGCCAGTGAATTCCTCACACGCTCTCAACTTCACCACTGCGAGGATCAGTCATCAAGAGAAATCGATTCCCGCATCGTAAATGGGTCACTGGTGACAATGGAGATCACCAACTCACTAAATCGATAGTCATTTGCCTGCAGCCGTGAATAAGCATCATTGATCACACAGCGATCATAAGTCGTTAGCCCCCGACCCAAACCATAGGTCAAAAGTTTCTGAGCAAGACACCGACAAAACTGTTCAGCTTTGTTCTCAGTCAGAATCTTCATCAATCCATCAGCCCCATCGAAGCTGATACCACCAGGTAGTTCTCCGCTTGCGTCAATTTCGAATTTCCCATCTCGATCTCGCCACGCGCCGATCGCATCAAAATTCTCAAGGCCAAACCCAAGTGCATCCATCGTACGGTGGCATACCGCACAAGATTCATTCGCTCGATGCTGCTCCATTTGCTCACGCAACGAACCCAACGTTTCGATCCCTTCCTCAAGTTCGGGTACATTTGCTGGAGGAGGTGGTGGTGGTTCAGCGAGAATATTATCGAGAATCCATTTTCCACGTTTCACCGGAGAGGTACGTGTGGGATTTGAGGTCAGCATCAAAATACTGGCATGCGTAAGGATACCGCGTCGTCCCTTTAGCAATTTCACTCGCTGGAAACCCTGATCTTTGACAGGCTGCATTCCGTAATGGCTTGCAAGCCGTTGATCGACATAAGTGAAATCGGCTGTCAGAAACTCAAGCACATTCCGGTCTTCGGTGATCATGGCCTGAAAAAAGAGTTCTGTTTCCTTTCGCATCGATTGCTGCAAGCCATCATCGAAGGTGGGAAAAAGATCTGGATCAGGTTCCAATCGAGTCACATCACGCAGTTGTAACCACTGACCTGCGAAGTTTTCGACAATCGCACCCGCTTTTGGATCCAGAAGCATACGTCTGGTCTCAGTTACCAAAACATCCCGCTCAGTCAATTTACCCATCTTGGCAAGGTCCAGTAATCGCTGGTCTGGCATGCTGCTCCACAGAAAATAGGAGAGTCGGGAAGCCAATTCAAAACCATCCAGTTTTCGAATCCCATCTTCATCATCTTGTGCAGGATCCTTCTCGATTCTGAAAAGGAAATGTGGGCTGGTAAGCACCGCGACAACCACGGTCTTATAAATCTCCGTGGACTCAGCATCCTGCCCCCACGCATCACGCATGATGGTGAACAGCCGCACCTGTTCGTCCTGTGTCACAGGTCGTCTGAATGCTCGCGATGCGAAATGCTGGATATTGAGTCGCGCTGCCTGCGCCTGAGCCAATAGATTGTCAGACGCGGGTTCATGAGGAAATATTCGCTTGGACAATTGTTTGTCGTCAAAAATTCCATCTGCAATGGTGTAAGCGGCTTCGAGATATTTTTCCAACAGAATGGGTGGAAGAGATAACACGTCTCCGATGTTATCAAATCCCTCGCCAACATCATCTGAGGGAAATGCGTTGGCAAGTTTCAGATCGAGACCCGTAAGATCACGAATCGTGTTGTTGTACTCGGCTTTATTGAGTCGACGAATGGTCACCCGCCCGGGATGTTTATCCACTGAGCAATCAAAGCTTTCCAACACCCCTTCCAGTGCTAGCGACACCGCTGCAATCTCATCCGCAGACGGTTGTGGTTGATCTGCTGGAGGCATTTGATGCTCGTTGACCAAACGAATCACTTGCTCCCAAAGGTCATAGTTCTGCTGTACGTTGGCAGCTTTGTTGTATTTGTCAAAAGCAATTCCGCCTTCGGGTTCATCTGCGTTGTGGCACTCATAGCAGTGAGCTTCCAAAAACGGTACCACCCCGCCAACGAAAGTACCCGTTGCGATTTTTTCCTGACTGCTAGCAACATGGCATGAAGCAATCAATAAGCCGCAAGCGACAACAAGATTTCTGCAAGGTTTCAAAGTGTTCATGTGAAAATTTTAGCGTTCGAACCACCCCTTCATCACCACGACCCGACTTGCCATGGTACCCGCCAACTTTCGGGGACGGCAACTGACATTCAAATCGTGGCTGACCTGTAGATGCAATCTAATCACCGGCACGGACGAACCGCAGCAAATTTAAATCAAAAAGAGGCACTCAGTTTGGTTTAACTCATTTTGGCTTGTATGCCGGACCTACACGACTGCTGACTATCGCCAAATGGCTGAATCGTTAGGTCGCAGCTTCTCCGTATCACAGCGTCTTATCGCTGTGACTTCATATCACGTGCCCTAGGCTCGCAGCACCAACACTGGACAAGTTGCCAGTCTGACAACCCGCTCTGCTACTGAACCGACGAGCAGGTGCTCGAGAAATCCCTGCCCCTGCGACGACAGGACCACAAGTTCCGCCGCGACCTTCTGGGCGAAATTGGCGATTTCGCGTCCCGCATCGCCAATGGTGACATGAATCTGAACATCCTTGTATTTTTCATCTGTCAACTTGTTCTTCAAATGCTCTTTCGTCGAATCAATCCGTGATTCCGTAGTGATGGTGCCGTACAAATTCCCCGGTTCCATGGTCGACAACGCCGACAGAACGTGAATCACATGCACCTTGCCTGTTCCACTACTAATTTCCAAGGCGCGATCCAGTGCCGCATAGGACAAATCACTAAAGTCAATCGGAACCACTGTGTTCTCTGACGTCATTCCCGGCATGATCGGCTCTCCTCAACGTAAAACTTGATCTCTCACGAAACTACAGAATCCAACTCCAACTTGACACATGACAGCGAGTCCACCTTTGACCAAATGGTTTCGCTAGTGATGTAACCGCACGCTCCCATTGTAGGCAATGATCCGTAGCTCAGGTGACGAGTCTCAGAATCTGCTGATGGTTAAAATAATATCAAGGTGTTACCGACTCACGCATTTTCGTCCAATCGTAGGCCGACCTTTAATTTGCGATGAAAAAGTGAAACGCCAAATGTGGCAGTGACGGGCCAGGTTGACGTTTCATGGTTGGTTCCAACAATTTATTGAGTTCGACAGTTGGGTCGCTGGTAGTTATCGAAAGCGTCGCAGGCCTTCAATTCCTCGTGCGATCAATCCTTGATAGGTGTATGCTTGAAATGGCTAGACAAGTTTGTGCTGTGCAGCATTCATGCCCACCCAGCTATGACAACGGACGATGACAAATTCTGGATAGAAGCGAGAGTCAAGGAATGAAAAAAATACTGTTCGCGACTGATGGTTCGCACAACTCCCGAGAGGCGGCGAGATTGCTGTCCAGATTATCCTGCGGTGAGACACTGGATCTGGTTGTGGTCACGGTCTTACAAGTTCCCTACATCGTTCTTCGAGCAGGCACTAGCGTTCAACAGGAAAAGATGATTGCAGCAGAACGCGCATCAGCCGTCGCAGCCTTTGAAGAAATCAAAAAGACATTCGATCACTCAGACAGCAAGTTGCGGCATATTATTCGCGAGGGCCATTGTGGAAAAGAAATTTGTGAACTTGCATCTAACGAAAACGCCGAATTGATCGTCACCGGTGCCAAGGGTCGCTCCACAATCGAAAGAACCTTACTTGGCAGCACCAGCGACTATGTTGCACACCATGCCCCTTGCAGTGTTTTAGTGGCTCGCTCGGCTGAGTCCAAAGATCCGACGACTAACTTTCAAATCGCAATTGGATACCAAACAACAGAATCAGCACAACATGCTGTGGAAGAATTCAGACTGGCCAATTGGCAAATACAAAGCGATGTGCATCTCGTTTCCGCGATCTCACTCCTGTCCTCTTTCCAGACAGAAATTGTCGTCGATACCGAAAAAATTCAGCAAACCGCCAACGATGCGTTACTTGAAGCGAAAGCTTCCTTATCGCAATCAGGAATCGACGCCACTACGCACTTAATCGAAGCTGACCATATCGCTGACAGTTTGGTCGATTACGCCGAACAACACGCATGTGACCTGCTGGTTGTCGGTGAAAACCAACATAATATACTCAGCCGCATCATCATGGGCAGTGTCTCGAGATTCGTCCTGCGATATGCTCCTTGCAGTG
>JBPCVE010000285.1:0-18755 GCA_051010795.1 Rubripirellula sp. | reverse complement strand
CTGCCATCGCGTCGGGTTGAACTATGTCAGTTGCAGCCCGTTCCGTGTTCCAATCGCTCGCTTGGCTGCTGCACAGGCTGCGTTGAGAAACGGCTGATCTTGATCACTGTGTATCGTTCATCGGATGAGTCCGGTGGACGTCCGGTTTGCGCGGTGTGAATTTGATTCGTCGCCGTGCATGAGTACTTGAATGTCTTGGAACATCAAAGCCCCAGCCAGTTTGGATGGGGCTTTTCCAAATCCTGAATGAAAGCCATTAATGAGCGACTTGCACACCCGATACAACGATGTTGAAAAACAGATCGATGCTGAGAACTTTGAGGAAGCGATTGCTGGTCTGACAGCGATCGTTGAAGAAGAATCTGGCTTCGTGCTCGCTCACTTGGCGTTGGCTCGCGTCTACACCAAAACCGGGCAACACGATCTTGCGATCCAGCATGCCGAGAAAGCTTGTGAATTGGAGCCCAACGACTCCTTCAACTTCACTGCCCTTAGCGTGACCTACCAACGTGCTTGGGCGGGAACTGAGGATCAGCAGTACATCGCTAAGGCTGAAGAAGCCATGGCCAAGGCTCACGCAATGGGATGAGTTTGGGGGGAGAGCGGAGGGCGAAAGCATTCCGCGTTAGCTAGCAAACACCGCTTTTTTTGTCCGCGGGGTTTCTATATTTGCGATAGCTGCTTCAAAACGCCGCAGTTAAGCATTGGAATCCCCGCAGGTTGAGCGAGGAGAGCCGAATTTTACAGCTCTGTTACACAGGGTTGCTGTATTGGTGACAGAGGATTCGCCTCGTTCCGATACACTTCCATTCACGCTGCTCGACTAAGGAACGTTGCGCGGCGGTTTTTTTCCAGGAGTACCGTATGTCAACTGTCGTTGCACCCACCCAAGATAATGCCCGAGCGCCTCGACCTT
Organism: Rubripirellula sp.; assembly: GCA_051010795.1. Classification (GTDB taxonomy): domain Bacteria; phylum Planctomycetota; class Planctomycetia; order Pirellulales; family Pirellulaceae; genus Rubripirellula. The sequence goes on along the minus strand of JBPCVE010000285.1, from coordinate 17,839 downwards.
CCGAGTCCGCTGGCGAACCGAAAAAGAAAAAAGACGTGGGGCCGACCACTGAGGAGCGGAAGCGAGGAAGCAACCTGAGTTTTTGGGCGATTGGTTGGCTCAGCTTCGCCCATCTCGTCGTGTTTGCCTTTGCATACGCCACTTTTTCATGGACCGGTTTGGCTGTGATGCTGGTTTTGCACTGGGTCACAGGCAGTTTGGGAATCTGCCTCGGTTACCACCGTATGCTGACGCACACCGGCATGAAGACTTACGGTTGGGTTCGGTACACGTTTGCGACCATTGGGATGCTTGCTGGTGAAGGCTCACCTCTGGACTGGGTTGCTGATCACCGCAAGCACCACGCTTGCAGCGATCAGGAGGGCGATCCTCACACGCCCAATGATGGCGGCCTCTGGAGCCACATGTCTTGGTTGGCTTTTCACACACACAATGGCGATCGAAAGGCTTACCTTGAGCGTTGGGCACCAGACTTGTACAAGGAACGTGGAATGCGTTTGATGGACATCCTTTTCCTGCCCGCTCACATTGCGGTTGGCGCGATTTTATTCGCAGTGGGTTACTGGATTGAAGGTATGTCGCTGGCATGTTCCCTGCTGGTTTGGGGCATGTTTGTGCGTCTGGTTTTGGTGCTTCATGCCACATGGTTGGTCAACAGTGCATCGCACATGTTTGGTTATCGAAATTACGAAACAACCGATGACAGCCGCAACAATCCTTTGGTTGCTGTCGTCGCTTACGGTGAGGGCTGGCACAACAATCACCATGCCTATCCGCGTATGGCCAAGCACGGACACAAGTGGTGGGAGTTTGACATCACGTGGCAGGCGATTCGTCTGATGCGGGCCACTGGATTGATGTGGGATGTTGTGGACTACCGCACGGCTGCTGAAAAGAAAGAGCGAGACCAAGCCACCGCGACTTAGACGGCGAAAGTGCAGTCAGTTCAGGGAAAAATAATCGATGTGTTTAACGGTCGCCGTAAGGCGACCGTTTTTTTTGCTATCAACTGAACGTCTTTGAAATAATAATTTCAAAAGAAATCACAATCCCTGTTGACAGGCAGGTCTGAAAAGCACTATTCCCGCTTCAAACCTAGATCCTTCTCACCCGAATTCCACAATGACATTGTGGGTTGCGCCATGGACTGGTTGCAAATCGAGTGGGAAGCGTGACAAGGAATTACCGGCTGAACCGATCAGCTAGATGATGGACTGCATCGAAGGAAGTTGTCTGAACGCGAGTTTCCGAATGGGATACCAGCGTTTGGATGTCGGCCTGACTGCGATCCTGAATTGACTAATTGAAAGTCTCACCGCGAAGAAGGAGAGTCGCGTTGAACCGTCTCGTACCCGCACACGGTCCCCGTCTTGCATGCTTAGCCGCAACCTGGCTAATGCTAACAGCAGATGTGTCAGCTCAGATCCAGATGCCGTCCGATAGCGGGCCTCCATCTGTTACGCCCACTGCCACTCCTCAGGCAATGCCGCAACCGACGCTTGCGTCGGCCCAGCAATTGCTAGCAGGTGTGCGAACGGCACTCATCAAACAGGACTACCATACGGCAGTCCAGTCTTACCGCCGGGTCACGGCGATGTCGGGCAATCTACCTCAGATAGCAGACGAAGTTGGCAAGCTTCGAGCCCAGTTGCTCGCAATTGGCATTGACGGAGCGTTGCTCTCGTTGCCGCCGAGGCCGCCAGCACAACCGCTCGCAGGCGTCGCCAATGCACAGCCGTTGGGGGGACCTCTTCCCGTCGGTGCCAATTTTGCCAATCGTAAGCAGGAAGCATTGCGATTGGTTGCCATTGGCAGGGCCTCATTGGACCGCGGTGACATACCGACGGCGGTAGCGATCGCAAGGCAAGCGGAAGCACTCAATGTCCCCGAGAAGGACTTTGCTCCGGGTGAGCCTCGTGTCTGGCAGTTATTGCTTGACGCCGAGTCCGCTGCCCGACGAAGCGGCGTTCGCTTGGCATCGGGAGCGGAGCCATTGGCAAATCAGGCGGCCACATCGGGGCCTGGCGTCAATCCGGTTCAAGCAGCACTTGCGATGACGGGAGCAGATGAGGTGGGGAATGTTGCTCAAGCACCATTCAACGCTCAGCCCCAAAACAACGGGACTGTGCCAGCCAACACGAATGTCAAGCCTGTGCAAGCCATTGCCCCCATCGCGGGACAGCAGGCAGGACAGCCAAATCATGCCCAGACGAATCTTGCCGAAGGGCTTGACGCTCTTGGACGCGGCGACACTGCTGTGGCACGAGCTAAGTTTCGCGAAGCTTGGAAGCATGAGTCAGATCTGACTCTCGCCGAGCGGAACCAATTGAAAGACAAGCTGACCCTGTTGCAGCCCAAACGCATCACTCCTCAGACGAGCACACCTCCGGAGGATATGACGGCGATTCAACGGGCTGAATTAGCAGAGCAGGATCGTACCCGGCGCCTTTTCCGCGAAGTGACGGCAGAGTTGGCCAAAGCTGAGCAAATCAAAGAAACAGCACCTCTGGATGCTCTTGATGAGTTGGAGAGACTGCGAAGACGGGTCGATGGGTCCGAGCTCAGTGACCAAGGTAAGCGTTCGATGGCCATGATGGTTGACCGAGCAATCGGCGACCAGAAGCAGTTCATTCAGGCGAATCGGGCCAAGATTGATCTCGAGTTGCAGAATGATGCGGTTCGTGCTGAGATGGCCACTGAGCAAGCCAAGAATCTCGTCATTGATGAGGAAGTGTCAGCTCTGGTTCGTTCATTCAACGAACTGATCAAAGATCGACGTTATCAGGAAGCAGAAATCATTGCGAAGCAGGTTCAGGAACTAAAGCCTGATGACCCGATTGCTGTCAGCATGTTCCATACAAGTCGGATGGGAACACGCCTGATGATCGATCAGGAGGTTCGTGACAGGAAGGAACTGGCGTTCCTTGATACGATGATTGATGTAGACCGCTCAGCAGTCGCCATTGATCCGCAACTGCCATTGACCATGCCAGATGCTCGCGACTGGGAAGCTCTTTCGCGGTTACGCCTGCAGGACGCTGGCAACGGCGAGAGTCGCTTGAGTCAAGCAGAGCAGGAGATCCAGCGGAAACTGATTACTGATGTCGCCATCAAATATGCGAATCGCCCGCTTGGCGAAGTCATTGATGAGTTGTCGGCAGTAACCGGCGTACCGATGGTGCTGGATATGCGAGCCCTCAATGCGGTTCGCGTGACGACAGACACTCCTGTCACGTTGCAACTTCCAGGCAGCATCAAGCTCAAGAGTGCTCTTAACTTGATTCTCAATAGTCTTGAACTGACGTATGTGATCGAGAATGATGTGTTGTCGATCACCAGTCTCGAGGCGAAACGATCGAAGGTTTATCCTCGGACGTACCGCGTGACCGATCTGGTCACACCCATTCCGAACTTCAGTACCAGTTACGAAGATGGTTTGGCGGGTGCTCTGCGGGCGGCCTACCAGATGACCAATCCTCAAGCCAATGTCCAAGTGATGCCAGTTTCCATGACTGACCTTGGAAACGGTATGGTTGGTGGTGCTGGGGGAATGAATTCCAACGTGCTTGGACAGTACAACCCAATGGGGTCTCAAGGCGGATTCGGGATGAATAATCCTCCCATGGGTGGCGGTGCTGCCGGTGGTGGTTCGTTTGCCGACTTCCAAAGTTTGATGGATCTGATCCAAACGACGATTGTTCCTGATACTTGGGAGGCTCTGGGTGGTCCCAGTTCGATGTCGCCTTATCCTCAGAACTTGAGTCTTGTGATCAGCACGACCAGTGAAGTTCATGACCAGATTGCAGACCTGCTTGAGTCATTGCGACGACTGCAGAACTTGCAAATCACAATTGAGGTTCGCTTCATTACCTTGTCGGATACCTTCGCTGAACAGATCGGCGTCGACTTCCAGGTCCAGTTTGATGACAGGGCTCAGACCTTGCCAACTGACAGCGGTGGACCAAGCGTTGTGATTGGTTGGGATGGTGTGAATGGCGTGCCTACGCCAGACTTGGATATCACCCTCAATAATCAGAGTTTCGGTTTGGCACCACCTTTTGGTGCGGAAACCGTGACCAACGCTTCCACGATTGGCTTTGCGATTCTGAGCGACATTGAGGCGTTCTTCTTCTTGCAAGCTGCCCAGGCGGATAACCGTAACAATGTGATGCAGGCTCCTAAGGTAACTCTGTTTGACGGTCAATTGGCAACGATCAGTGACCAGACCCAGGTGCCCTTTGTGACAAGTATCACGCCAGTTGTCGGTGACTTTGCTGTTGCACAACAGCCGGTCATCGTGGTCTTGAACGAAGGAACCCAACTCAACGTGCAAGGCATTGTCAGTAACGACAAGCGATTTGTACGACTGACATTGGTTCCGTTCTTCAGCCAAATCGGCAAGGTCGACACCTTCACCTATGAAGGCCGTCGTACAACGCAAAGTGCTAGCCGACAGGAAGCAGATACCAACAACGATGGTACGATCAACGAAAGCGACGAACAGGAAACAGAGGACGTGATCGAAGGATCAACGGTTCAGTTACCACAGTTCGCTTTCACTACGGTCAGTACGACGGTCAGCGTTCCTGACGGAGGTACTATCCTGCTTGGTGGTATCAAGCGTCTTCGGGAAGGCCGATCTGAGCGTGGTATTCCTGTACTCGGTAAGATCCCCTACCTGAGTCGTTTGTTCCGCAATGTTTCCACTGGTCGTGAGGCTCAAAGCCTGATGCTGATGGTCACGCCGCGAATCATTATTCAGGAAGAGGAAGAAGAGCGGCAGACAGGTTTCAATCCTGATCGGCAGTAAGCTTCAGGATCTCTGTTCAAAAGACAAAACGCCGGCGACTGGTTCGCTGGCGTTTTTTTTGTAAATACCTGATCCAATCACGCAGCATTCGCTTGGAGATTTTGGATGACCATGGCAACTGCTGCACTTGCCATCGGGGTGCTCATGCTTGCCGGGCTACCTTTATCTGAAGCAGCTTGGGAAGGTGCAAGCGGGATGTGCAGAAAAAGACTCTTGGTCCTCAAGCCATAGGACTTTGAATAATGCTGACTCAGATAAAGGGCAGCGTTGCAGAGGTAAGTTCCCGCATGGTGAGAAATTTCACTCGGGATCCCTGCAGCAACCAATTCGCGGTGGCAAGGCTCCAGAAGCAGTCCGGAGCGATAGGCTTCCGGGGCATTTGAGATCAGTGGTGAACCATTGCTTCGCACGTTCAGGCCCACTGATTCCAGCTTGATGATTGTTGAGCCGGGCGATTGGCCGAGGTGAATTGCAAAGTCAAAGTTCGCCTGAAGATCCTTGCGCAGGTTTTCGCTCATTCGGCTGAGGTCGACCGGATATCGTCGGGTCGTGATTTCCGCATCGCCATCGTACCAGCGCGTCAGATCCATCAGCGCCAGCCAACTCGAATTGGCTGGCCAGCGGTCGTAGGGCTCAAAGGCGGTGATCAGGATGCGGGTCACGAGGGCTCATTCCGGGGCGGAATTACTCAAAATAGAAGATGGATGTCCAATCATAGTTCGAGAATTACCGAATGAGGCGGCCGATTTCCTGAATCGGGAACCTCATCAGTCTTTTTTCTTGACGATTTTGGCGGGCAGTTCTTGCCCCTTCTTGATGAATTTCATCGAGATCGAGTTGACACAGTGGCGAGTGTTCTTGGCCGTCATTCGTTCTCCCTCGAATACGTGGCCAAGGTGCCCTTTGCAGTTGCTGCAGACAATTTCGACCCGATAGCCATCCGCATCGACTCGACGGGTCACGGCACCCTCGATCTCATCATCAAAACTTGGCCATCCACAATGGCTTTCAAATTTGTCCTCAGCCTGATACAGCTGTGCGTTGCACTGGCGGCAAATATAGGTGCCAGGATCCTTGGTCATTGTGTATCCACCGGGGCCAGCTGGTTCGGTCCCCTGATTGAGAATCACATAGGCTTCACGCTGATTCAATTGGTTGTAATCGTCAAAAATGATTTTTTGGGTTTGCTTCTTGTCATCGGTCATCTTGGGTTTGCCCCCGGGGTTTCCTGCGATCGCGTTATCGCGTGAGTTGGACTGTTTTTCAATACTTTTTAGGCACGTGGAAAGGTACGAGCGTGATCGATTGATCTCCGCCGTCACCGACGCTGTGCCATCGAGGATCGGCAGACCGCGTGGAACCGGATGCATGAAGATTTCGGTCCAGCCACGGAATTTGATGTCCTTGAGTGCAGTTAGCAGCGGAACAAAGTTGAGCCGGCCTCGACCCGGCATCTGCAGTAACTCGCGTGATTTGGGAAGCTTTTCCATGCAGCCCATGCCGTATTGCCAAGCGTAAAAGATCCCTAGTGAATCATCCAGAGATCGAATCAAGTCACTTAGAATGACCGAGTCCTGCGGCAGGTGGTACGGCGCGAGTGCAATTTTGAGATTGTCCGATGGACGTAACTCCATTAACCACTTCAGCGAATCGGGGGATTCGATCAGATTGTTACCGTGGTTCTCAATTGCGATCGTGACGCCTGATTCCTCTGCCGCGGCCAAGTGTGGTTTCAGCTTTTCAATGAACTGTTCAACGGCTGTTTTCAGCGCGTTTCCTGTCAGCCCTCTGGGGCCTACCGCGCCAGTTACGATGGTCTTGCATCCCATTCGCTGTGCATAGCGAAACTCATTCGCGAGCCCGAAAGGTCCAAGTTGATACTGAGTGATGCACTCAACTGATGTTTGGTTCTTTTGAAGCAGGGCAGAAAAAGCCGTTTCGCCCATCTCACTCGCCTGTTCACGCTGATTTCCGTGGACTTTGGGCCATAGGTCGATTCCGCTGGCGCCAATCTTTGAGACCTCAGGCAGAATCTCAGCCAGACTGCTGTAGCCATACATGCACGAGGGCAGCAGATAGTTGAGCTCAAAAGGTTCGCCGTCTTCTGGTTTTGTCTCTTGGGCAAGTAGTTGCTGGCTCGCGGTAGTGGCCAACGAAATGCCAGCGGCACCGGAAACCAATGCCTGTCGACGATTCATTGCTGATGCGGAGGGCATGCTTACTTCGTATCCAGAATTAGAGTGGAGGAAGGTGGAGGTGTTGAGGTATCCGGATTCAAGACTCACCAACGGACTTCAGGCGAAGAGTGCCTGAAAGTCAGTAGTGACCTGAGTTTCGAATCAAGCTTGAATGGGAACTGGGTTGATGTCCGCTATCCCCTGTTTCAAATGTTGAGTTACCTCTATTCCATTATTAACAAGATTTTGTTGTCATTCCACCGTCACGCATTAATTCTTCTCCCGTTAAAGTAATAGCCAACAAAAATTGCGTCAGCTTGAAACCGACATATTGGGGACTTTGATGTACTACCGTGAGATGAAGATGTGTTTTTTATGGTTGCTCGTTTTAGCGCTTGGGTTCAAGAGTGCGGTACTTGCTCAAACATCTGGGTGGAATCAGTTTTTAGGCCCCGATCGTAGCGGAATCAGCCAGGAAACTGGTTTGCTGGCAAAATGGCCAGCCGAGGGACTCGAAATCGCCTGGCGTGTGAACGGTGGGGTGGGCATGTCAGCTGTGGCCGTCGCCGAGGGGCGAGCTATCACCATGTGGAACTCCGATCGTGGCCAAGTGGTTGTGGCACTCAGCCTGAAGGATGGAGCACTGCTATGGACTGCTGCAGTTGCTGCTAATTATGAGAACTCGATGGGTGACGGGCCTCGAGCAACGCCAACGATCGCGGGACAACAGGTTTTTGCCTACACAGGTCAAGGCATTCTGGCGTGCCTTGATGTCGCCACCGGAAAACAGCAGTGGAGCAAGGCGGTTGTACGGGAAATGTCGGGTCGCCCTGCGGAATACGGCATGGCCTGTTCCCCGTTGGTTGTTGACGACATGGTCATTGTGACCGCAGGCGGTCAGGGGAAGGCTGTGGTTGCGTTAGATCGGAAGAGTGGCGATATCCGCTGGACTGCAGTCAATGGATTACCAGGCTACTCATCGCCAGCTTTGCTGGAACTCTGTGGGGAGTCACACGTTGTCGCTTTCACGGCCATGGGGGTCACGGGGCTCCGCCCGTCTGATGGCAAGCCACTATGGAGTTATCCGTTTCCAACGCCCTACGACTGCAACACTGCCACACCTATCGAAGTGGGAGGAAACGTTTTTATATCAGCGGGCGAAAATCATGGTTGCGTAATGCTTGGCGTGACGAAGCAGGCAGCAGGTTACGCAGTGGATGAGGTGTGGGCATCCGTCGATGTAAAAAGCGTGATGCGTAATGAGTGGCAGACATCCATTTTGTTGGATGGCTACCTCTATGGATTTGACAATGTCGGAAGCGCGGGCCCCGTCACTCATCTGGCGTGCATTGAGGCAGCAACAGGAAAGGTTGCTTGGACGAAGACTCGATTCGGGAAAGGGAACCTGATAGCCGCAGATGGGAAAATTTGGATCACGACCATGAAAGGTGAGTTGGTGTTAGTTGCTGCAACGCCGGAGGGCTATTCGGAGATCGGGCGTCAAAAGCTTTTTTCTAAAACCCGGCAAAACGTCTCAATCGCTAACGGGTTCGCACTGGTTCGTGACGATTCGCATGTGATTTGCATCAAAGTCAAGTAAATGCACTTTATGTGCGTTGTGCACAGATGCAGACCGCGATCGCAGTCGCCTGATCTCAGATAACGGTTCACGTCACTGCCCCCCTTGCTTGGGCAGCGGCAGTGGCTTTTTGGCTGGTGCCGTTAGTTCTCACCAAGTTGGTGAATGGTGTTGTGAATGACTCGCCGGAATTCCTTCCCGTTCGGATCGTGTAGCCGGCAGGTAATTTCCATGCCCCACGTTGGAGCCACCTCTGGAATCGTGAGCCGGACGGTTTTCATGTCTGGCAGCAATTTCGCAGAAACGACTTCCAGGGTTCGTTCGTTGTAGTGCTTCGAACCGTAATTTCTCGTTCTCTTAAGATCCCATGTTTTGATCTTATAGCGATCGGTATCACCCACCGAATCAGGACTGATTGCTTCACTGAAAGTGATATCAATTGTTTCTTCGGCAGCTTTCAATTGGGTTGGCATGCTGACTGGATTTCCCTTGTAGCTGACGCGGAACAGCCCACCTTCTTCTTCCTGTCGACTACCGGCCCATGAGAACATGCCGCCGAGATAAAGCTGACCGTCCGTAGGTGAAAATCGCCCGCGAATCATTCCCGTTGGCAGATCAGGAATGGGCAATTGGCACATTCCGCCTTGCGGTTGTCGCTCACCCGTAGGTGTGGACAGATGCTCATGGGGCACGACATAGATACGACCATAGCCATAAGACAGGTTTAGCAATTGACCATTCAAAGGCCCCCAGCTTTCGGTGTCGGCCCAAAGTAATTCGGCCGGTGATCGGTCAAACGAGTTCGTGATCCAGCAAAGCGGTTGCTGCATGGCTGCATCTGATGAGTCAGTCACATCGTGATAGCCGTACATGTTGCCGTAGAAGCCACCGGGGCGAACCCAGTTGATGCGGTTCTTGGGGTTCCAGTGCCCTTCCTGGTCTGTGACGATAAAGCTGCCATCCTCGTTCAGGCAAACTCCATTCGCTGCCCTGAACCCGGTCGCGATAATGTCTGTCTTGCTGCCGTCTGCCGCGACTCGCAGCAGCGTTCCATGGTGTGGGACGACCGCCTTCAACGCGTGTCGCGCAGATTTGGCGTAGTACAGGTTTCCTTCGGCGTCACGTTGTAAGCCCATGGCAAACTCATGGAAGTGCTCGGTCACTTGATGGTCACTGTTGAGGCAACGGTAGTCATCCATCTCACCATCACCGTTGTCGTCGCCCAGCGATACAATCTGGTCTCGGCACGTCACGAGAAGTCGCTCGTTATCGACAAGGATTCCAAGGGGTTGGTATAGTCCCGTCGCAATTCGATGCCAACGAAGCGATCCATCGGGTTTGCCAAGTGTGTTGATTCCCTCGACCTTCCAGACATCCCCATCCCAAGTGCAGGCGGCAAGCGATTTTCCGTCAGGATAGAAATCCATCCCCGTAATTCGTGTTCTCGCTCCCCAAGGATTTCCCTCTGGACGAACCAGTTCATCGACCAGCCAGGCTTCAGATTCAAACCACTTTTTTGCAGGCACCTCGATGGACGTCGTGTACTGGGTTGGCCCGCCATGAGTGTAGACATCAAGGTCCGTTTCCAAGTTGGCAAGTTGTGTGTTGATGTCCGAAATCGCATCTTGGTCCACCGTCGAGTCGGTGAACCAGACGGATCCCTTTAAAGGATCGCTGCCTTTTTTAAAGGTCAGAACCAGACGGTTGTCTTGTAGGCTGAACTGAGATGCTTGTTCGAAACCTGAGACGCCAACCAGCAGAGTGTGGTCCTCATACTGGATCGTTGCTACTCCTGCCTCGACCTCAAGGGTCGCAGTGCTCGGCAGTTCCATCACGGACATGTCCAGACTGGAATCGCGTGGGCCAATGTTCAGTGTCCGCACGAACGTTTCTAAATCCGGTGTGTCCAGTGAATCAGGGTGCTCGAGAATTGGGGTGTTTCCCACGGTGTAGCTTAAAATGACCTTGTCTTCATAACGGTGGAGCCCACGGAATTTTCCCCAAGCCGCTGGTAAAGGTCCGTATTTTCGTTGATCCCTTCCTTCCACTCTTTGGTTGTCTTTAAATGAGCGAGTCGCCGGGTTGGCCCAGCCAGGGCCGGTTGAATTAGTTGCATGCACGTCGCCATTGGCTCGCATGTGCACGCCATGTCGCCCATTGAACTGGATGCCATTCCAGTCGAGGAACTTGCCACTCCATGCCGCTGCCATCCGCAGCGTGTCATGCTCAAAGACCATCCATCTGGATCCGCGGACAACTCCACCAGGGCCCCCGTCAAGGCGGATGGCAATCGCTTTTTGTGCAATGTTTTTGCCGCCATTTCCAAACTCGATCGTCGTCGCCAGCATCGGGCCATAATCCATGGTGATCCATGGTTTAATCTCCGTGGGTTCGGGACCTCGTGAATCACCGCTAGGTAGGCTTGCCAGGTATCTGTCAGTGATTGCCACGTACTGGGTCGGGTTTTTTTCCCGCAAAAAATGCTCTCTGATGTAATGGATGACATCGTATTTTTGCTGTGGGACCATCCATGTTTGTGGCACCATCAAGCCGCCACCATGAGTCAATGTTTGGTACATGGAATGGGGGTCATTGCCAAACTTGAATTGGCCACTCGCAAATCGCAGTGATGTGGGTAGAGATCCAGGCTTTTCAATGGTCCCATGGCAATTGACGCAGAGTCCTTGGTAAATGGCCTGCCCGCGTTTCAGAGAATCGTTGTTCCAGTCTGAAATCATTCCCTCGTGATTGATGTCGGATTCGTATTCTGGGATTTTGAGTTTTAAGTCTTCTTCGGATGGTTGCAGTTTTGCTGCTAATTTTTGGCCGCCATTACGAATGGCTATCAGGTAGGAAACCAAGTCAAGAAAATCTTGCCGTTGACGTAGCGAGTTGACTTGCCCTGATGGCATCACTGATACTTCGCCCTTCTTTTCTGCTTCAATATCATCGATAAGAATATTTGCGGTCGCCGCCTCACCTGGTCCCGTTTGCAGAACAAGGTTCTCGTTGGTTCGTTTCAATTCGATCCCGACAAATGTCTGGCCATCAGCAGTCAGGACTTGGATGTTTTGGTATTCAGGTTCGATGTGAGCAGACGGTTTTAGCACCGAGCGAACCAGATGTTCATCATCTACTTTGCGTTTCCAAACGCTGAGGTTTGGGCCAAATCCGGTCTCGTCGATGGTAGAGTGGCACTTGGCACAACCGGTGCCCGGCGAGTGAAAGATGATCGCGCCTCGCGTTGGATTTCCTTTTTCTCTTGCGTCGGCGGCAATGTCAGCAAGTGGTTCGGCCAGCAACGCCTTTTCCATGATTTGACGTTGTGCATCTGCTGGCTGGCACCATGCCAAACACAGAACACAGGCCAACAAAACAGGAATGAGCAACTCATATGGGAGCGTCAGCGATTTGATGAGGTAGGTTTTGATCATTTCGTGTTCATGTAGGGGGTGAATCGACTGCTTGGATTATAAGCGGCATTTCACGATTGATTGGCGGGGTTGGTGCGGGCAGGTAGGTAATTGAGAAGAAATCTGATTAAACTGGACCGCAATCTACTTCAACTACACTTTGCCACGAAGTTTCTATGTCGCTTTTGCCACGCCGACTGATTGCGATTTTAATCGTTACCACCATGACTTGTGCGGTGATGTCGCAACCGCCGGGCAATCGACGCAATGCGAAGCCACCCACTCCGCCGAAGAAACCGTCGTTACCGGATGATCCACAACTTCTTGGTCTCCATAAAGAATTTGTCGTCAAAGCCGAGAAACTGGCAGTTGAGTACGAACGTAAAAAACAGTTCGATAAGGCTCGTGAAGTTTATGAATCCATGGTGCGGTTGGTTCCCAACTTTGCTTCGGCAGAGGCCGGTTTGCAACGAATCCTAGGTAACCAGAGGATTCAGGATCGAAAACTTGTCACGGTCGAGGCCAATCAGATGTGGCAGGACTCGGGCGTCAATCTGCAAGCAGACATGCCGGTGCATACAGAGGTGAAAGGCCTCTGGAAGGTCGTTTATGAGACCGGTCCGAAAGGCATTGAAATTCCAAAAGAATTTCAACAACGTGATGGCCGTATTAAATTGGGATCTCTGATTGGAGTGGTTGTGAATTCTCCAGCCGAACTCAAAGATGCGAAACCATTCCTGGTCGAGCATGGAAAAAACTTTACCGCCAATAAAACCGGTCGGCTGTTCCTGCGAATGTTTGACGTTGACCACACAGATAATGAAGGAAAAATGCTGGTCTTGATTCAGAGTACTTTTGCTAATTGAATGAGTTACCATTTTCATGGTTTGGTGAATCGAATTTTTAATGGCAGGGGCAAGATGGACGTCGCAGCAACGGGCACCATGAGCCAACCTGCTGGGCGATTGAATAAATACGTTTGTAAATGCTGCTGGCTAACACTCGGTTGCCTCGTTCTTTGCACTTTCCTCGCATTTTTTTCAAGCCGTTTTTGGGTTGCTAAACTACTTGCAAACCTCCGGGTGCAATTGGTCATTGCCGGTTTGCCAGTGCTGCTCGTCGGCGTGTTTTTGCGTCATTGGCGTCTCGCCTTGATTGCTTGTGTCGTCATTGCACTGCATCTTTCTTGGTTTGCGACCGCCTTTCCACCAGTTCCTAATGGGGATAGCTTCAGGCATTTCGTGACGGTGACATCCGTGAATGTATTGAGCGAGAACGTTCAGCATGACCAGGTGATTGCTGATTTAATCGAAGCAAACCCTGATGTCATTGCTGTATTGGAACTAACGCCAATGTTGGATCAGAAGTTGCGGCAGGATCTTCCAGCCTATTCGCATGTGATGAGTCGTTCGGGAAACAGTGGGAATTTTGGTGTTGGTGTCTATTCGAAGTATCCGTTGGCAGATGCAGAGTATTTTGAGTCCGTTGAAGCGATCGACTCTATCGCGGTGACAGTTGTGGTTGAGCAGGTGAGAGGAAGCGAAGAGAACTTTGGTCTGTTCGTGACTCATCCTCTGCCTCCCATGAACGGCGATTTGTTTGAAAAACGGAATCGGCAACTGGAAGATGTGGCTGACCGGATTCACCGCTTTCGTGAGCAAGCTTCTGCAATTCCAGTTGTGCTGTTGGGGGATTTGAATTTAACACCTTGGTCACCCTTGTTTCTGGAATTGCAATCGCGGAGTGGTTTGGTGCGAGGGATTAGCGATTTCAGTCTTGAGCCGACCTGGTATCGTTTCCCGTTGTTTCCATTCGGTCTGGTTATTGATCATGGCTTGATCGAGCCGTCGCTGGCCTGCAGTGATTTTAAGGTTGGAAAACCCATGGGATCGGATCATCGTTCAATCACCCTCCGAATTGCATCGTCAGATTAATCGCATGCGGGGATTCGGATTCACGATCCATGTTTGGTGTGTTGCTGCTTCGGATCGTAATCGGGTATGTGCAATGCAGCGTGTTTTACATTGCTTGCCATTGCAGTGCAGGCTTCTCATTGTGATTTAATGATTCCTTGCCCTTGCGTTTCGCTGGGAAGAATAGATTCTTCGGAAGTGGCGGTATTGCCTACCTTTTCATGTATGGGCTGTCCTCTCAGGATCATCAAGAATGACACACTCACCAAGGCAATAGCGACAATGCCTTTGAATCGGGTTGGTGAGATCCGTCGGCTTGCCAGCACGCCTGCCTGTACACCCACGATTGATAGGATTGCCAGAGTCAAAATTGAGCCCCCTGAATCAACCGTCACATGCCCACGGAGGAACAGTAATCCCACTTTGTAGATTGCAATGATGATGAGACACTGCGTAATGAAAGCTTTGAATCGGTTCTGCGGCCATTCCTGTTTCAAGCCGAAGGCTGCTATGGGAGGACCTGCAATGCTGACTGCACCAGCCAGAAAACCACCGGTAGCGCCGGCAATGAAACACGGTATTGATTGTTTTTCGGCATTCGGTTTTGCTTCATGTTTTCGCAGGCTCATCCACACCATCCCAAGTATGCCCACACCTGTACCCCGCACCAACCAATCCAGTGGCAGGCGTTCAAACAGGGCAAAACCCAATGGAAGAAAAATAGCGGCTCCCAGCAATGCTGGCCGCAGTGATTTCCAGTCAACTCCGTCACGATAAGCCCATGCTGCCATGGTCAGCATTGGAATGCTGCTGATCGATACGATCACGTGGGCTGAGCGTCCGTCGACAAAAAATGGCAACAGGGCGATGGCTACAATTCCAAACCCAAATCCAATCGCGCTATGGATGAATCCAGCGAAGAAAGCGATCGCTGCGAGGATGACGAGCAGTGTGAGGTCAATCTCCACTACTCAGGTAGCTCCTCACCCCGAGTTTCTCTTCCGAACAGCACAACGACAGCTCCAACCAGATACAGAGGTGACAATAATAGCGCCTGCGATTCGGGTTCAAGCTTGATGGCCAAGCCAAAAATCAAAAATGCCGCGGCTGTGCCAAGTCGGCCCATGTTGAAACAAAAACCTGCTCCAGTACCCCGCATACGAGTTGGGTAAAGTTCAGGAAAATAAACCGCGTATCCGGCATGCATGCCGAGGGTAAAGAATCCAAACACCGGAAGTGTGATCGCAAGTAAAGTCGGCGAGGTGTTTTGTGGTATCAGATACAGGAACATCAGTAGGACCATGCCAAATGCGACTACTTGGTAAAGAACAAATGCTCCTCTTCTGCCCAGTTTGGTTGAGATCCATCCGAATAGTACCAAGCCCAAACCGCCACCAATCGTGTTCAGCGTCATGCTGAGCATTTCTGCACGTTTGATTCTTGGTTTGTTTTGCTTGAGAATTTCCTGTTTCTTCTTGTTGTAGTCTTCTTTGGCTTGTTGAGATGCATCGTCATCAGGTGGAGTGAGGTTCGCTTCCTGAATCACATCTTGCTGAGCACGCCTCAGCAATGCATTTTTTCCATAGATGTGAATGCCCCAGAACGTGACCAAGCCAATGGTTGCCAGCGAGACACCCACCACGGTGGCCCGAAGATTGTCTTTGGAAAACAAGTCAAGCAGTCTTCCAGTGGCTTGGTTGGCGTCAGTTGCGGCACGTTCTTTGGCTCTCTGCCACGATTCTGGTTCCCGAAGTTTCCAGCGAATCCAGATAGTCAGAAGAGCGGGAAGTACACCGATGGCAAAGCCGATTCGCCAGCCTTCCCAACCCGCCTCAGCCAGTTGTAAGTTCAGTGCTGGGTTGCCGATCAGCATCGCAATCGTGGCAGCAGCCAGCAACGTGCCAAATACGCTGGATGCGTGGAAGATTGAACTCATCACAGGGCGGGACCGCGTCGGCATGACCTCCGCGACCATGGCAGATGCGACTGCCCATTCACCTCCCACGCCCATGGCAACCAAAAAACGCAACAGCACCATTTGCCAAGGTGCTTGAGCAAAAGCACTGAGGCAGGTGAACAGGGAATAAAACAAAATGGTGTAGATCATCGTCTTGGAGCGACCGATTCGATCGCTAAGGACACCAAAGAAGACGCCGCCCACAGCACCACCTAAAAGAAAAAATCCAAAGGCAATATTGTTCCATGAGGTAACCAAGTCATTGTCGGACTCCAATCCTAGTAATGCCGGCATTGCATCACGCATCGAAGCGACAAATATCTGCCCTTCAAAAACGTCGAATACCCATCCCAACGATGCAATCAGCAGCACAAGCCATTGGTATTTGGTTATCCCTTCGTACCACTTCAGGCTTGATTCATCGTTACTCATGGTGGGCTGGCTGGGTTGAAGGGAAGCTGGCTGGGAAGTTTAAGAATAACGGTTTTGTGATTCAGCAATTAAGAGCGAAGGTTTGTGTCTGCATTTCTGCAAGTGACGCCACGACTTTTCGTTTGCCTTGGAAGGGCCGGCGTGCGTGCATGGCGATTGTGTTGTCGATCAACGCAATATCCCCTGCCTGCCATTGGAGATCGAATGCAAGTTCTTCTGCCATTTCAGTAGCTGCTAGCACCGCTTCGGGATCGACTGGGGTGCCGTCTCCGTGCTGGATCGATTTGGATGGGTCATTGCGATTGTCTTTCCATCCGCTGAATGCGGCAATCAACTGATTGAAGAAGACTTTGCGTCCGTCAGGTAATTCCATCACTGCTGGAAGAGGCGGGGAAGTTGATTTCAGGCAGCCATTGGTTTGCCATTGCCAAGAGTATCCTAGTTCGGCGAGTCGGTGTTCCGCCGCGTCTCGACTATCGGCACCGAGCGTGCTTCGCCAGCTTCGCCCCATGCCTGAGTTGGCATCATCATCATCCGGCATGACGTTGGTATATCGAAGTCCCCTTCCCTCACACGCATCGGCAAACAGTGGATGGGTTTCCTTGATGCGTTCATAGAGAACATCTGAGCGGCACAATGGTGTGGCACCACCCTGATCTGCGGCAATTTCACAACTGAAAAAAATCCAGCGAGGGTAGAGCGGCGTCTGTGCCATCTCGTGATGGAAGAATATACGCACTTCGGAGGGCGCTTCGTTAGCAGAAAATACCCGGTCCGTGCGGTTGATTCGAACAGCATTGGAGAGGGATTTTTTGTAGGGGAAATTATCCAGCTCGAGAGCGGACACGATCGCATCAAAATCGCTTGCACCCGCGATGGGGAAATCTCGTAACAGAACGGCACCATGTTCGTTGGCAATATTCAACAGATCGGTCTTCTGCCTGTTCGTCCACGAGACTGCATCGGCCAATGATGCTTCGCTGTCCTGACAAAACAGTGCGTACGGAAATACTGTTTTCCCATGCTGCTGTTGATTTTCTATAGCGACCGAGACAGGAGATATCTCACTCATTGGTTCTATCACTCATAGATCGGAAAGAAAGTATTGAATGCTGGTTCGCAGAAATCACCAGGATCATTGAAACGCCGGTTTCGGTTCAATCCAGCGATGGATGCCATTTCCTCACTGCTAAGCGCAAAGTCATGAACCGCCAGGTTTTCCCTCAAACGCTCTATGTTGCAAGTCTTGGGAACCACTGCTGTGCCACGCTGAACTCCCCAACGCAAAAGCACTTGGGCGGGAGATCGCTGGTGCTGTGTGGCGATTGTCTTGATCAAGTCATGTGCCAGCAGGGACTCGTGGGCTTCAGCCATATTCAGTTGGAAATAGGATTGAGCACCGAAAGGTGAAAAAGCCGTCACACCGATGTTGGACTCGTGGCAGAATCGCGTCAGTTTTTCCTGAGTCAGGTAGGGATGCATTTCAATTTGCAGCATGGCCGGTGGTACGTCAGCCTGGTTCAGAAGGTCCCGCAACAACGAACAGCCGAAGTTGCAC
>JBPCVE010000284.1:0-9321 GCA_051010795.1 Rubripirellula sp. | reverse complement strand
ATCTTCACTGGTAAAGTAAAGCCTACCACCAGCCAAAAGGGGTGATGCAGAATAGTTCCCGCCGATTCGCTTGCGGTAAACGAGATCTCCTGTCTCGGCTTCAACACACGTAGCAATACCATCATCGCTGATCGAATAGACCAACCCCTGATGCGCAACCATTGAGGGTGTCTTAGGAACATTCCTGTCAAACTGCCAAGCGACATGGGTATCGGTAACCACACCTCTTCCGGTAGGACGAATGGCCAGCATTTTACTGCTATCGAAACTCGTTGAAATAAAAACCAGCCCGCGGTGATAACTCGGCTTTGGAACCACCGAATAGCCAACATATCGCACATCCCAGATCGTTTCTCCGGTCGCTGGATCCAGTGCCAAGACACAATCACTGCCTGGTGCGATAACTTGAAGTTGACCATCGACCTCAATCACGGTCGGTGTACAAAATGAAAAAGTTTTTTTGGCTGAAACCGGCCGCACGGTCGACCACGCTAACTGACCATTCGCTGCATTCAGCGCAACGATCTTAGGCTCCGCATCACCATCACAAGTGAAGATCAAGTTCCCGGCAGCCAAAACGGGACTACCGCCATTGCCATGCGTGGGTTTGAAATACAAGTCGCGGTTCTTCCATAACACTTCACCCCTCAAATTCAGGCACGCTGTACCTTGATATCCAAAATGCACATAGATTCTGTCGCCATCAATGACAGGAGTCGGACTGGCGTGACTATTTTTGCGGTGGATACGAGCAGGTCGTTCACCTGTCTGCTCCATGATCGGGATCGTTTTCAAGATTTTTCCCGAGGTTGCATCAATGATGATCAAGGCCAACTTGTAAGCCTGCTTCGTTTGCTCCTCATCACGTTCACCGGAGGGAATTGCTGCCGTTAGATAAATACGATTCCCAGCAGTCACGGGTGATGACCATCCCTCGCCAGGAATTTCCGTGCGCCAAGCGATGTTCTTGTTGTCACCCCATTCAGTTGGCAAGGACTGATCAATCACGCCATCACCTTGGGGACCACGAAAAATGGGCCAATCCGCGGCCATACAAGCCGATGAAAACGCACCAATAAATACCAACAACAATATGATCAAGCGATTAGGAATCATTACTTTTCAGGGAAAACAGAGGCGGGAAGTGGTTTCAAAAACCAACGAGACTTGGTGGGAAAAAAAGTCGATTGCCACGACAAATCCGCGGTCTTGACCTGTCCTGATAGTTTACTGGATAGTGCGTTCGTGGAGATGACAGTGTTTGTGCCAGAAGGGCAAGACCCCAGTCTAACGGACAGTGATCCATGAGGGATACAATTCGTGAGGACCTGAAATGAATGATTCACCAAAACACTCAATACGCTCTCGCTGTATTGGGGTTTGCCTGTTGAATGCTGACAGAGTGTGCACCGGGTGCCACCGCGATGTCGAGGAGATATCAGCTTGGGCTGATGCCTCTGCGGATGACCGCGAAGAGATCAACCGTGTCGCTGCATCACGGGAGCAACAAATGAAACAGCGTCCTGCCTAGTCGTCGGACTGCAACTCAGCCAGCAAGCGGGTAGCTCCCAGCCCGGCATCAGTGAATCTCAGCCGATTAGAAGATTCACTTGCAGCATAAACTTTCCGCGTGACTGGATAATCTTCGCCTGAGATAACGAGTTGCACGGGTGCGGCAAGCGAGATCAGACCATCAAGATCCAGGTATTTCACAGCGCCTGGAACAAACATCGGGTGTCCATGACGATCAATCGAGCCAAACCTGAATCCCTGGGGTTCCACGATACACCGCTGCACTGACTTACCGGCTTGGCTACAGGCTGCTGCAACCAAAGGACCAGCCACCTCACCACGACCAATCACACAAACTCCATCTTCACCTCTAGCATGCGCAATCACCGATAGCAGATCATGCGTGCGCTGAGCAAACAGACAGTGATTGAAGCCATACGTGTACCCTGAAAACTTATGCCAGCCCTTATCCCCATCCCGCTGAAACCACAACCTCTGTGATTGATCTTTCACCACAGTTGCTGCCAGTTCGCCCTGCCCAAAAAGTTCAGGAACGATCACGGTATATCCCGCCTTCACGATTAACCGAATTTCTTCAGCGACTTTGCCATTTTCGAAGGCGCTGTTTTTTCCGTCATGCGTAACCCAGATCACGCTGACTTTTTTATCGGTTTTTTGTTGTGGTACAAATTTCAGAACAGGAAGCTCCTCCTTGTGGTCAAGGTTCCTGATCGTCCCCCACTGAACGACCCAATGCGCTGTTTTGGTTGATGAGGTTGCTTGGTATACCACTTTCCCTACCTGATCCTCACGACGGCCGATCAATATTTCCCATGCAGCTCCGACAGTATCCCGATAGGACTGCACCCCCTCACGCGATTCGGGAACCAGAGCACCGATTTTTTGATCTGAATCCTGCGACGCCAGCGCGAGCAATCTCGTCTCATGCAAATCCCCCACTTGATCACCCGACGGCTTGGGGTAACTGCTGCTCCAGACAGTCGCCTCACTTTGGCTCAAAGGCAAGAAATCCCTTTCCACAATTAATTCATGTCCCAGTGAAAAGTGCTGATTGAAAAAGGCATACATGGCTGCCCGATTGAGCTGGTTATAGTTGTGGGGGAATTGAGTGTGGAATACCGCACTGAGCCTGTCCGCCACACCCATCATTTGATAGATGTTTCGAAGATCAGGGAAACCACTCGTTTTCAGGTTAATCGTCCAGTCGTCAGCAGCGGTCAACCCCAGCGGTCTAGGCGCCGTTGCTGCTGCGATATCAATATTTCCCTGATCAATTCGCAGAAGCGGCGCGTTTTCACATGTGCAACCACCCTGCATGGCAGTCGAAACCATGACACACGGCATGGAGGCTGCTATGCGTTCATCGATGGCACCAAGAATCATCGACTGAGTACCACCACCACTCGCTCCCGTCACGCCAATGCGAGACGGATCGACATCATCAAGTTCCAGTACAAAGTCGACAGCCCTTATTGAATTCCAAGTCTGCAATCCCATCATGTTCTGAAGTCGAAGCTCTGCCTGGACGCTCATGAATCCCCAATGGTCCGAGCCGTCAAGATGTTCCCACCGGTCAGGTCGGTGCCCCAATTGAACGGCATCTGCATAGCCAGTCATGTCATAGTGAAACACGATGCAGCCCATCCGTGCCAATTGCACTGCTCGTGCCTGCAGTGGAAAACGTCCCCCTTGTTTGAATTTTTCGGCGCCAGTTTCCATTTGCTTGCTAATGATTTCCTGACCGGCATCGTAAAAACGCCCCTCTTGCCAATGCCCGTGCGGAGAAAGGATCACAGGGAACGGCCCTCGCCCTTCTTTTGGCCGGTACAGACTTCCCGTCACATAGTGGCCCGGGATCGATTCAAAGAACACACGATCAACCACATAACCATCTCGTTCGACACGCCCATGCACCACTGCATTCAATGGTGCACGAGTTGGAAGTGGCCACAATCCCTGTGATACCAGAACGCGGCGTTTGATCGCGATCTGTCGCTGTTTCCAGGCCGCAAGATTGGTCACGGCTTGGAAGGGAAAAAAGCCATTGAGAGTCTTCAATTCGCCCAGTCTGTGATCGTCCGACGGCCTGTCAGCAAACACCGTTGGTTTCTCAGCATGAGCCATGCCCACTATCAAGACAGCACCAAGCCCAAGCAGACATCGCATACAAACTTCTCCCATCAATGCTGATTGACGAATGATAGAAATACTCGCTTCACCTCAATTCATTCATCAACGTATTCAAACCGTCCAAGTTTTGCTTCAGCGATAATTCGGCGTCCAATTCGCTGCGATGATCAAGGATTCCAATCGGTCCCTGATAACCCTGTCGCAAGACTTCCTTAATCATCTCGTGTTCATGCACGCCCTTCCCAATCGGCAAAATCTTGTTTTGGTTCCCTGCCAGACTAGAGGGGTCAGCCATCCCGTTCAGATTGAGGCAGAGCAAATAAGGTTTGACGGCAGCAAATGCTTCAGGAAATCGAACAATATGTTCGTGACCATGGTGAAAGTTGTAAACGATCCCCACATGTCCTGCGTCTTGATGCTCGCGCAGATATTTGCAGACCGCTGCAAGGTTTTCTGGCTCGCCACCCCAGCCACCGTGATTATAAAGACCAAGCCGAAGACCAAGCTTGGCTGTTTTCTCAACCATGGGACGAAGTGCTTCTGCAGCTGCTTGCACCTTCTCGGAGTCAGGTTTGTCACCAACCCCCGGCAGCATCAGCCAAATCTGAGGGCGAATTCCATACTTGGCGATCAACGGTTCCAAATCGTCATGCCAACTCCAAAAAGCAAAGAACTCAATGTCATGCTTTTTATACTGTTGGATTTCCTCTTCGAAGGTGGGTACATGTTCGGCCCGCCAATCATAAGCAACACGTGCCATTCCTAACTTGTCGACCATCTCGGCCCGTTGCGATGGCGTTCGCTTGAGCGCATCGAATGGCACGATGCACCAAGCCACCAAACGATCGCGTTGGAAGATTTTCTTCGTCTCAAGTTCCTCTGCCATCGTCGTCACCGCCGGCATCAGCAACAACCCACTGACCGTCACGGCCAGGCAACGAGTCACAGTCGATTTGAAAACGTTGTTCATCATCACCACCTCAAAATTTAAGTTCACTTTACAGCAACGATATAACAGATCCAACTCGCGTCACTAGGTGCTGCTTCTTGACGCTCCCAATTACTGTACTCGTCATCATCGATGTCTCCATCGTCGTTTTCCCAGTAGATGTGACTCTCACTAAACCCAGCCTCAGCCAACATTTCTCGCACCTCAGGGATGGTCCAGAAACGCCAATGATACTCGAAGGCCCTTTTCAACTTGCTGCCATCGGCAAACTTGAAGCTGATCGCAAAACTTGCATCTGCTGTAATCGGATTGAAGCTGATCTGTTCCCAGTGATATTTAAATCCTTTCTTACCTTTCACGATCTTACGTTTATCGACGAGTCCTTCTTCGTAGCATTCACCACCGCCCATCATGTCCATCACCATCACACCTTTCGATCTGAGGTTGGAACGAGCAATTTTGAAGTACTCAATCACTTCTTCACGTGTCTTGAAAATCCAGAACGAGAAATTTTGAGCAGCAAGCACATCCACTGTGGGACGATTTCGCTTTCGCACATCCTGCTCAATCAGCCGAACTCGTTTCTGTTGCGATTTTTTCAGTTTTGAAAGATTATGGTCACGACCCCACTGCAACGTCTCGGAGCACAAATCAACGCCAATGGCTGTTCGCTTTGATTTCGATGCGACCCAGTCGCAACAAATGGCAAACGTGCCACAAAAGTCCTCACGTAAATCAGTTGGGCTGGAACCGTACGCATCTCGATAAGCCTGTTCAAAAAACACGACCTCATGATCCGGTGTTTGTACCGACTTTTGATAACAGTCAAACCGATCAGCGACCGACGCCATGGTTGGCTTGCCTGACTTGATGTTTTTAGATTTTGATTTGGACATTCGCGTGCTGCTTAACTCTTGAAGGTATATATCTTGTCGCGGTACTTTTACTGCTCGTCTGCTGCTCGTCTGCTGCTCATCTGCTGCTCATCTGCTGCTCATCTGCTGCATTCATACGCGGATCGTTTCGCCGGCCCAACCGAGATCAGATTTAGCGATCCGATTTGCATGAATGCTGAGTGGCAGGATAACCACTGCCGGCAAGCACGCCCAACGAGTCGATCTTATCATTCATTTTGAGCAGGGAATCGGTACAAAATCAATAATTTCGCATCAGTCCCGATCCAATTGGCTCAACAGCCTAGCACCTCGGCATTTAGGATTCGAGAAGCAAGTGGGCAGTTTCTTGGATGAGCAGGTTCAACTGCGCTTTTCCAATCACGTTCGTTGAGGATTTGAGAACCAAAATCCCGCCGATCCACCGGCCATCAAGCCACAAAGGTGTCCGTCCCAAGAAATATCTGACTGCCAACTCGGAATAATTCCACCCAACATCGTGCCGCCGTAAATCAGGCCCACCAAAATCGCAATCGCGACCGGAATCACACGGCGTTCCCGAACTCCCACTGTAATCAGAAAAGAGCAGAGACCAAATGTCATACCGCTGGCACCAACATGCAAGGCTGGTCGTCCAAAAATCCACAACAAAGCCCCACTCACCACAACAATACAACCGACAACCCACCAGGGATCCTCGCGAGAGCTAACGAGAAGAAACAGCAACACGATCAGCGGAATGGTATTGCCCAGCAGATGATCAAAATTGGCATGCAAAAAAGGCATCAAAGGAATTCCTAGGATTCCGCTGAACGACCTCGGATATAAACCCAACCGCTGCAAATTGATGGGCAAAATTCCCCCGACTGCGAACACAAGCCATATCGCAGCAACAAACAACCCAATTGCATAATATTGCTTTTTCACCACGCTACCTTGAGATAGAAAAACTTTCTGATGTGCCGCAGACTGCACATCGGTGTAAACTATCTTAACAAGCGACAACCCATGCTGTTTATCACCAGCAACACAAGCACCGTTGCAACTGGCAAGTTGAGCACGGCAAGAGAATCGAAGAAGTCATGCAAACGAGTCAATCCAAATGTCTGAAGCTGAGCACCCGAAGGCAATTGTTCCAGACGTGTGGGGTAGGACTTGGCAAAGCCGCTCTCGCGTCGATGTTCGCCGAAGAATTCGGACCCAATTCACTGCAAGCTTCCGAGACCACACCCCGCGGCCATCACCACCCGCCGCGCGTCAAACGCGTGATCTATCTATTCATGGCGGGCGCGCCCAGCCAGCTTGACCTGTTTGATCACAAACCAAAACTTACTGAACTTGAGGGGCAACCGTTACCCGCTTCGGTAATTGCTGGCCAGAGATACGCGTTCATTCAACCAGATGCTGCTGTTCTTGCTCCTCGCTTCAAATTTAATCAACATGGTGAATCAGGAGCTGAGCTTTCAGAAGTGCTGCCCCACTTGGCCACTGTTGCTGATGATCTGGCAATCATCCGAACGGTTCACACAGACCAATTCAATCACTCACCTGCGCAACTTTTTGTAAATACGGGCAGCCCGATTCCCGGACGCCCAGCCATGGGTTCATGGTTGACGTATGGCATTGGCAGTGAGGCAGCTGATCTACCAGGGTTTGTTGTTCTGAAGAGCGGTGGCAACCTATCCGGCGGTGCGGCCATGTGGAGTTCAGGTTTCTTACCGGGAGAACATCAAGGTGTTCCATTTCGCTCCAGCGGTGATCCGATTCTTAATGTTTCAAATCCACAAGGAATCACCAGACAAACCCAACGTGACACACTTGATCTGATTGAAAAACTAAATCAACAACAACTTGATCAAACTGGCCTAGATGAAATAACTGCTCGCATGGAAAGTTATGAGATGGCCTATCGGATGCAAACACGAGCACCCGAGTTGATGGACCTGAAGAGCGAAGACGCCGCCACCCTTGGCCTGTATGGTACGTCAACCAAGGACTCCGGATCGTTTGCCAAGAACTGCCTGCTGGCCCGACGACTTGCTGAAAGAGGTGTACGATTCATTCAGCTTTACCACTCCGGGTGGGATCATCACAGCAACGTCGAAAATGGAATCAAAAAGCAGTGCAAACAAACAGACCAAGCATGCGCTGCTCTGATCAAGGACTTAAAACAGAGGGGCATGTTGAAAGATACGCTGGTTGTTTGGGGCGGAGAATTCGGGCGAACCCCCATGGTTGAAGCCAGTGCAGCGCTCGGGCGACAACTCGGCCGTGACCATCACCCCCAGACCTTTTCCATGTGGATGGCTGGGGGCGGGATCCGCAATGGCCAGACGATCGGAAAAACAGATGAACTTGGCTTCCGGCCGATCGAAAACCCGGTTCATGTGCACGACATTCAGGCGACCATCCTGCACCAACTTGGCATCAACCACGAAAAACTCACTTTCACCTACGCCGGTCGCCCATTCCGATTAACTGATGTTCACGGACATGTCATCCGACCGCTAACCGGTTAATTGTGACCGGTCGATCGCCCGCCCATGCCATCTGGCCGATAAACGCTCAGTACCAAGTGCTCATCCCCTTGATTCGCCGATCGAAAATTATCGAGTCAAACACGGTTTGCATCACTCGGAGAGTGAGCCGTTAACAGCTATCATTTCGAACATGAGCCAAACATCATCCCCACCGCTGATTGACTCATTTGGACGCGTGCACACCAGTCTGCGTCTAAGTGTCACTGATCGCTGCAATATCCGCTGCTTCTACTGCATGCCAGAGAAGGGTGCTGAATTTGTTCCCAAAGATAACATTCTTTCTTTTGAGGAGATCAATCGGCTTGCGCGATTGCTTGTTGAACAAGGAGGAGTGAGAGATATTCGCATCACGGGTGGTGAACCCCTGGTCCGGCAACAGGTTCCGCGATTGATTGAAATGCTGGCAGGCATCGAAATGCTCGAAGACCTGTCCCTGACCACGAACGGGATGCTGCTTGCAGAACATGCTCAGGCACTTCACGATGCCGGCTTACAAAGGCTCAACATCAGCCTTGATACGCTGAACAAAGAGGTCTTTAAGAAGATCACGAGACGAGATGGATTGGAACAAACACTGCAGGGAATAGACGCTGCAATCAAATGTGGATTTGAATCCATCAAACTCAACACCCTTGCGATCAAAGGCGTGACGGAATCGGAAGTAACAGAATTGGTTCGCTATGCTCTGGACCGCAACGTCATGCTGCGGTTCATTGAATTCATGCCACTGGATACTGATCGAGCGTGGCAACAGGACCGTGTATTAACTGGTGAACAGTTATTACAGACTCTGCAACACGAGTTTGACAGTGTTCTGCCGGTCTCACGCCCTGAACCATCGCAACCGGCTGAAGAATTCGAGGTTGAACAGGGACGAGTCGGCATCATACGCTCCGTCACAGCGCCATTTTGTGAGGCATGCAACCGCATCCGTATCACTGCGGATGGAGCTGTGCGAAATTGTCTCTTTGCGACGAGCGAAACACCGCTGCGAGGTTTGCTCCGTGCCAACGCCTCAGATGAGGACTTGATGTCGGCAATTCGTGGTTGCCTTGCTGGAAAAGCCAAGGCCCATGGCATTGATCAAGACGGCTTTCAACCGCCGGATCGACCGATGTATGCCATCGGCGGCTGATACCATGATCCAATGAACAAACGGTCGGTCTGTTGATCTACAGGCCCATGAACCTAAGGCTTCATCAACCACCACACTCGGTGCAGTAGCAGGTTGGAATCGACCCCAGCTTCCTCCATGGCCTCCACTAATTCCTGCACG
>JBPCVE010000283.1:0-5529 GCA_051010795.1 Rubripirellula sp. | reverse complement strand
AGAAGTCGTCCGTCACCATCACCCAGTACGAGAGCAGAATGACATGCAGGAATTGAACTTAGTAAAGCCGTTCGGGCCCTGTTCAAGCGCGAGCCGAACATCAGTTTTTCAAGCCATTGATAACGACCCGCTAATTGGTCATAGCCATGGTCGGTGGGATTACACATGGTGGTAGTTAGCCGTGGTATACCCGCCAAAGGATAAGCATGGTGGGAGGCAGGACGAGGGATAGGTCTGCCAGCAATTCACGACCTTTGGGCGATCTGATTGGTGGTGTGTCTTGATTCTGCGTTTGATTTTTTCCGTACCGTTGATTGGCAAAAATAGCCGTCGTCAAGCTTAACGTGCTACTCAGCAAGCAGTGGGCAATGAACGTGGGGAGCAAACCAAAATAAAGCATCATGAGGGTTAGGGTGAACTCAAACGAGAGTGCAATCACAATGGGAGCAACCGTCGTGTTGCGTCGTGAGGTCCATGCGAAAAAGGTCTGAGCAGTATCAAGTTGGCGTTCCCAGAATGCAACCGTGGCGCAGTTGATTGAAAATAGTGAGCCAGTTAACAGGGTTGCGGCTAACAATGGAGAGAAGATTTGTTGGGGTGCTGCTGGCCAGCAAACAAGACTCACGCCAAAACTGAAAATTAAACCAGCCTGAAGCTCTTTTGGTATTCGTCGCACTGTCCAATTGTTTTTCTGCGCGTTCAGTAAGTACAGAAATACTAGCAGCAAGCAGACCACTCCCCACTTGATTTGATCAGTACTGGTAAAACGCGTAATCAAGACCACATTCAATCCGAGAGCGAGTATCCACAAGAAGCAGATCAGTGTCCGAAACTGACGATGAAAAGAATGCCTTGAGCTGTGTGGCAGTTCGCATTGCAACCGACGTGAATCGAGTATTCGATCAGCGGTATAAGCGAGCCAAATCGAGATTCCGATGATCGAGCTTTCGACCAGACTGGGAAAACGATCAAAGAATTGCAGTGTGAAAACCAGTTGCCATGTCAGGCCAACCGTGACGGCATCAAGAGAGAGTAGATTGATCAGATGCCAGGGACGGATGCTGTCAACTGTGGCCGCCTGTGGAAGCGTAGACGAGTTTGTAGTAGCAACCACAGAGTTGGACTCAGGTTCTTCTATTTCAAAAGGTATGAGGTTAAGCTGATTGCCCATCACAACCTTGGTTCATTTTCAGGTGAATCGAGGGACCTGTTAAGTGATGCACAGGTAGGATGGCAACACACCCTTTGGGAGACATGCTTCCCAACTTCGTTTTACAACTCAGCAGACTTCTGCTCCCAAAATATCTGTACCACAACCAAGAAAATGGTAGAAGAGGTCAGAAGGTTGATCGTGCTTTGCAGGTCGATCGATTTCAAGGATGGGGAATGGGGCTGCTTGCTGATGGAGGGAGGATTTTGAGGCCCGTCGTTGTGATGTTTTTGTCGCGATTAGTCGTGATTATTGCCCGTTTCCAGCTCCTGAGATTTTTGATCGTCGCACCATCTCGATTAAATGGTCGATAGACCGTAAATTAAGAAGCTCGGGGCTGTAGCTCAGTTGGTTAGAGCTGGGGACTCATAATCCCTAGGTCGCGGGTTCAAGTCCTGCCAGCCCTACTTTTTTATCGATGTTTCGTGGTTTCTTGGCAGCGATCGTGCTGCCAAGTTTCTGACTTGGTGCCGCGTATCTTTAGGGCGACGGCCAGCTCGTCCGACACCACCGCACCTGCCATCTTGGGTGGCAGAGCAACCAGTGGTTCTTATCTCTTACGCATGAAGCTTTTGATTCTCCTGGGCGAAGCTGCCCAGAAGTCACGCTTCCTATGAGTGACGCTACCCACCAGCGGCCAAGTTGCTGGCAGTAAAACCAATACTGCCCACTGATAAGGTTTGGGGGTTGTTGGGGAACGTAAGTCCATCTCTATCATGCCCCTGAGTTGCCGCGGATGGACTATTCAAATTCATGTTCAGCGTACACGGATTCGTGGAATTCACCCGTGTCAGTTACGCTGTCAAAGAAGAACAGCATAAATGCTTCCTCCTCAGTGAAGCCGATGTCAAGCAGTAGGTGATAGGTTGCTTTTTCCATGTTCATTGCCTCGGTTGCGAAATCGGCATCCCTAATTGTCTCGCCACGTTTTTGAGTGACATTGGTGTTTATAACGACAGCCTTGTTCATTAGCTCCCATGCGACATCGGCGTCCCTAATTGCCTCGACAGGTTTTTGAGTGACATTGGTGTAGACGGTCAAGGCGGCGTTCGCGTGGGAAGTGGACAGAACAAGCAGTGCGGTTGCGGCAAGAGACAGGATTTTTTTCATCAGATCGGTCCAAGTTTTAATGGGCTTTGTTTCAGGAGAGTCGGTTGACTCGCTTTAAATAACGAAGCGTCGTGCCCAAGCCCATCCGGCGCGGAATTATCAAGGAAACTGTTTTTTTGTGGCTCTTGGCTCACCTGCTTGGCAAGTTCTCTACCTTTCTGCCGTTTGAAGTTGTTGGTCAGCGGATAAGAGTGAGGTCGGGATATCGACCTGATTTTGTGAAAATTACTCAATGAGAGTGGGCTTTTTGAGTGGTTCCGTGGTTCAATCCAGCATGCGGCGTAGTTCGACGTAGGTCTTGTCCCGACTGAACAGAGTATTTTTATGCGACCGAATCTTTTATTGCGATCTTCCTTGGTTAGTGTTTTGGCTTGCTCGTTGTTGAGCATTCCGGGGTGGGCGGAGGATCATTTGTTGACAATCGGTGGAGGCTATTCGCCTGCTGGCAATCAAGCCTCATTGGAACGCAACGTCTTGTTCTTTCAACGATTGTTGGAAGAACAAGGCATGGAGCGATTGCAGCACGATATTTACTTTTCGGATGGAGATTCCAAAGGTGCCGATTTGCAGGTGATGGATCGGGCTTCTGTGCCCAAGGCAAACCGCTTGATGGCCGAGTTTTTCGGGTCTGAAGAAAATCTTGGGCTTACCTATCGCAACCACCAAGTACCGAACGTCAAAGACCGAACAAGTCCAGCCAATATCCGCAACTGGTTTTCTACGAAAGGAAGAAAACTCAAGAGTGGAGATCGTTTGCTGATCTATGTCACGGCTCATGGCAACCGCAGCAGCAATCGTCGGAATGAACACGACACGACCATTGCGACCTGGGATAATAAGTCAATCAAAATGACAGAGTTGGTCAAAATGTTGGATCAGCTACCTGGGGGTGTGGAAGTTGTCACTGTCATGGTCCAGTGTCATGCGGGTGGTTTTGCCCGTTTCATGTTCAATGGTGGTGATCCCGATCGTGGTCTTTCCAAGCAGCGGCGAATCGGTTTTTTCGCAACCGTGCATGATCGCCCTGCTGCAGGCTGTACACCCGAAATCGATGAAGCCAGTTATGTGGAATACAGTTCTTTTTTTTGGGCAGCACTTGGGGGGCGTGACCGAGCTGGAAAGCCGATCGCGATTCCAGACTATGACCAGGATGGTGAAGTTTCATTTGAGGAAGCACACGCCTATGTCATCCTGACGGCGGATACCATCGATTTACCTGTGAAGACTTCGGGTGAATTCTTGACGGTTCACAGTAAGTTCAGTGACGGCGATGACGGACTGCTGGCCAATGACATCGATTATTCACAGGTTTTGGAGCTGGCGACAGCTTCGCAGAAAGAAATTTTGGCGGGCCTGTCCGAGCAGCTGAAACTTTCTGGAGACAATCGTCTCGTTGATGCTTGGAAAGCAACTCAGACTCGTCGTGGGCCGGGGCGCAACCGCCAGCCTGTGTCTCGTGGCCAAGATAAAAGTCGCGATGTAAGGCGTGAGATCGCTTCTGATTTGAAGCGACGCTGGCCTGCTTTGGCCAATGTACTCAATCCCGTTGCCATTGAATTGATCACGACACGAAGCAACGAGTTGGTGGTAGCGATCGAAGAGCACCCCAAGTATGAAAGCTACCGAGAACTTTCGCTTGAGGCGAAATCGATGTTAAGTGAACAGAAGCGAAAGGTGAAGTTTGACCGTTTTCTACGCACCGCCGACAATGTCATCATGGCCGAAAATCTGAAGCGAATGAATGATCAGGAAAAATTTGAACAGTTTCAGGCGTTGGTGGCAGCCGAGGGGCGAACACTCAGAGAAAATCAGTGACGCCAGAGAAAGTGTTGATCTCTGTCCTTGCCATCAGAGAACATCAAGTTCGCTGATTGGAAGCGATGACCTAGTCTCGCGGCATGGAGACGATTGCGTCCCGACCGCGGGAGGCCTCTCAAAGCAAACCCACAGCTTTCGAAAACGTGATGTTGATGTTGGATGGCCGCAACCTGGATGCCAGCAACATGCAATCAGCTTGTCGTCAGGCTGTCAGACGGTCATAAGCTTCTTGGTACTTCGCAGCCGTTTGCTCAATCACTTCGGTGGGCAATGCTGGTGGACCACTTTGTTTGTCCCAGCCACATTGCGACAACCATTCCCGAACAAACTGTTTGTCGAAAGAAGCCTGAGCCTGTCCGGGACAATAATTGTCTGCGGCCCAGAAGCGTGAACTGTCTGGGGTAAGCACCTCGTCGATCAAAACGACTTCATCGCCGACCTTGCCAAATTCAAATTTTGTGTCGGCAATCAGTAAACCTCTTGCCGCGGCATAGTCACAGGCGTCGGAATAAATTTGCAAACTTGTATCACGCAGTTGATGTGCGAGTGTCTCGCCAAGATCTTTGATCATACGTTCGATCGGAACATTTTCATCATGCCCTTGCTCTGCTTTGGTGGCTGGCGTGAAGATGGGATTGGGAAGTCTGTCGCATTGTGCCAGATCTGCTGGAAGTGGGTTTCCGCAAATTTCGCCTGTGGCCTGGTATTCCTTCAGTCCACTTCCCTCCAGGTAACCCCGCACAACGCATTCGAACGGGATCACTTCCGCTTTCTCAGTCAGCATGACACGTCCCCGTAATGGGGCGATATCAAATTGTGTTGCCAGCGAGGGCGGAATTTCCGTCGATACCAGATGATGCCGCATCCCCAATTGCTCGAACCAGAAAGAGCTCATTTGGGTAAGTAGCTGTCCTTTACCTGGGATCCCACACGGCAAGATGTAATCAAACGCACTGATGCGATCCGTACTGACAATTAGCAGCGAGTTACCCAAGTCGTAGACGTCGCGGACTTTTCCACTCCGTCGGGGTAGCGGTAGCTTGGTTTCTAGCAGAGCTCCGGCGGCGTCAAATCGATACAGGTCATTGCTTTGTTTTTCGTTCATGCTGGTAATTTGGCAAACCATTCGTAGCAGAGCAACCGGATCACTGCTTTGGAGAGCGAGTATCAGGGCTGAAAAAATCGCGGAATTCGATGTTCAATCAAGCGGAGACTTTCAGGTTTGGCGTCCAGGCGGCTAACGGCGGCACGATTAACCTGCCCTTTATCCTCAGGATTAACGGTAAAAGACCGATTTCTTGATCGTGGAAACAGGTTGTCTGTTCGCGGTGTATGGTCGCGGAACAGATGGGAAAAGGCTAACATGGCGTTTCACGCTAATGGCACAACTG
>JBPCVE010000282.1:0-11985 GCA_051010795.1 Rubripirellula sp. | reverse complement strand
GGACACAAGGTTCAAACCCTGCGACGCATCGCGGTGGGGCCATTGCGATTGGGGGATGTCCCGCCGGGAGCCTACCGTGTTGTGACGTCACAGGAAGTCGAAAAACTTTGGGCCGCAACTGAAACCGCTGCAGAGGAGAGCGCGACACGCGGTCGCGGAAAACGAAGCTCCCCGCGTGCTGGAAATCCACGTGCTGGAAATCCACGTGCTGGAACAGCTAAACAAGGAACATCCAGAAAAGGGGCAACAAAAAAGGCGACTCCAAAATCTGCACCTGTCCAACGACGGGGAGCCAAGAAAGCGGCCACAGGACCAAAATCTCGCAAGCAAAACGTCGAATTCAATTTTTCCACAGAGCAGGGCACGACTGCAGGAGCCGTGATTGGTGGAGATGCTGATTCAGTTGAAACAAGATCATCTCGTAGCGGTACAAAACGAAAAACCAGTCGGTCAAACCCGAAAGGTCGAAACTCGAAAACAGCAAAAAAACCATCGGTAAAACGTGGTGGTTTGAAGAAACGCAGGACAACAAAGCGAACAACCAGCGGTAGCTCCGAAGCCACTTCGACGGGTCGCGACAACAGCCGGCGTGGTGCCGGACGAACTCGTGTTGCAAAGAAAAAAACAGGCAATCAAAAGAAATCTGGTCCTAATCGAAAACGCAGGAAATAGATGTCAAAACTGCATGCCGACTACTACGCCGACTCCATGCACCAGATCAGTGCACCACTGGAACGGAACGATCAAATTGGTGAGGGAACCTTACTGATCCGCGTCGCCGCGGAAGCACTTGCCCAGGCACTGGTGCCAGGGCAATTTGTCATGGTGCGTTTAGCGAGTACCAATGCTCCGCTCATCGGCCGCGCTCTCGCTGTTTACGACGTTATTTCTGACGACTCGGGCAACCCGACGTGGATCGATCTCGTGTACCTCAAAAAGGGCACATTCACGACCGCTTTGGCAGAATCTCCGCTGGGCACAAAAGTCACCCTCTGGGGGCCTCTGGGCAACGGATTCGCCAATCGACCCTGCGATCGCCTGATCATGGTTTCAGGAGGCATTGGGCAAACACCCATGCTGCTTCTGGGAAAGGAAGCAATGGGTCTACAGGACTTCGGTGACGAGACAAGAAAGAATAACTGGGCACCTGCTGTCGAGTTTATTTATGGAGCCCGTCGTTCGAGCTTACTTGCTGGCGTGAGCGACTTTGAGAAGGCCGGCTTTCAGGTCACGCTGTGCACCGACGATGGATCAAAAGGACAACAAAAACTTGTCCCAGACGTGCTTCGTGATCGTTTGGCTGAGCTTGCCGATTCAGGGGAAACAATCCGCGTGGTTACCTGTGGCCCAGAGATCATGATGGAGAAGGTCGCTGAAGCATGTCAGGCAGTCGATATCGACTGCCAAGTCAGCATGGAGACGCCAATGGCCTGCGGCATCGGCATCTGCTTTTCCTGCGTTGCTCAAGTCCGTCAAGATGGTCCCGAAGAATGGGACTACAAACGGACCTGCGTCGAAGGTCCGATCTTTGATGCGAACCAAATCTGTTGGTGAGCAACACGCATGGCTGCATTCGGATTATCGATAAATCGAACCGCGAGTTGCAGGTGCTTCTGTTCCGCTTGGGTACCCCGTTGCGGAACCGGTGCTGCCTGGCGTGTAACCGCTAACTCCTGGCGTCCCGCCTGAGGAAGCTGGTGGAAGGACTGCGGATGGTGTCGCCGCTTCCAATGCCGTGCTTGCAGTTGAGAATGCTGGCGAAGTCGCTGCGGGTGGAAGAATCTCTCCGGGTGCCGCAGCGGGTGCAGGTCTATCAAAACCGTTGATATTCGATTTGGGTGGAGTGATCGCTGCGGCAGCTGTGCCACTGGTGGGGAATGTAAAACCTCCCTGCGGAATTGCAGGTGGCGTTGGGTAACCAGTGGATGCAGGTTTTGCAAACGAGGTTTCTGGAACAGCGAAGCCAGTACTGGCAGTTGCTGATACTGCTGGGGCCTGTGTCGCCAAGTCTGACATGGCGAAGGCAGTTCCTGTCTCTTCGGCCTTCGGCGTCAATGCCTTATTCCCGAACGTGTAGCCGCTGGGCTTTGACGCGGGTGACTGAAAGCCCACTGATTGAGTTGCGGCATTACCGTAGAGACCATTCGCCTGTGCTGCTGCCAAATTGGGGGCAGTTGGCGATGGCGACGCGGAGTATCCCGGAGATGCACTGAGTCCAGCAAACTGACCTGGCTGCGATGAGGGCAGCGGTGTGCTTGCTGCGGGAGCAGCGGTGCCGCCAGCCACAGAAGCAATCGCGTTGGGAGTCACCTGCGAGCTTGGTGGGACTGGAAAACTCGAGGTGGGACCACTCTCGGCCAAAACCTCGGCAGGTGGGTCCTTCTTCTGCAGTGTGAGCAGATTTCGCCCCGACATGGAGCATCCTGATGAGACCATACCTGCGAGCGTACAGGTGGTGACAACTACAATTGTTCGTTTGGTATTTCTAAGCATCCTGCCAACCTATGACACATGAATTCCGGACTACCTCGATCGGAGTCATCGGCACCCAGCGTTGAACGAATCCACAAAATCGGTAGAGTCGACGTAGATTATCGCAACTCCACCGCACTTTCGGACGGTAAGACGCCAGCTCAGGTGATGTCAATGTCAGCTTCGCGTCTGCGTTGTAATAAATCGAGAGAACGCGTGTTTCACGCCCTAGGTCGGTTTCAGCACCAACCATGAGGGCCTTGCCAAGCAGCGTCACTGCCAGAAAAAATGGGGAAGGACAAAAAAAGCCCACCCGACCAGGGGTGGGCTAGATGAAGAAGCTTCGATGGCAGAGCACGCAAATTTGCTAGCCAAAACTACCAGCATGTACCGGCCTCAGCCCCTCAGGAAGCAGCCACTTCCATTGAGGTGCCCAAGGTTTGGCCAGGAGCAGGGAGATCGCTGTAGCCTTGCAGATAAATATCGATCGCGCGGGCTGCACCTCGACCTTCGTTTATCGCCCAAACCACAAGGCTTTGGCCTCGACGACAGTCACCGGCAGCAAAGACACCGTCAACATTGGTCGCAAAGTGGCCGTGCTCGGCTTTAAAATTGCTGCGAGAGTCGACTTCCAAGCCTGCGGCTTCAGCCACGTACGATTCGGGTCCAAGGAACCCCATCGCCAGCAGGATCAACTGTGCAGGCCATTCTTTCTCGGAACCTTCAACCTCGCTCATCGCCCAGCCACCATCATCCTTCTTAGCCCATTCGACTTGAACGGTCTTGATCCCACGAAGCTTACCCGCATCATCGAGAAGATACTCTTTACTGAGCAGTTGGTACTGACGAGGATCATGCCCAAATTTGGCGCTAGCTTCTTCGTGGCCATAATCGACACGAAAAATGCGTGGCCATTCCGGCCATGGGTTATCGTCGGATCGCTCCTCGGGAGGTTTTGGCAACAATTCAAAATTAACCACGCTTCGGCAGCCATGACGGATGCTGGTTCCAATGCAGTCAGTACCGGTATCACCGCCGCCGATCACAATCACATCCTTGCCTTCTGCACTGATGAATTTTTCACTATTGGCGTCACCATGAACCATCTGCTTCGTGTTTCCGGTGAGGAAATCCATTGCAAAAGCAACACCATCCGCTTCCCGGTTAGGTAACGGCAAGTCACGAGGCTTCGTAGCGCCACAAGCAAACAACACAGCATCAAAGTCCTGCTGCAAATCGCTTGGTGAGATGTCTTTGCCAATGTTAGCACCGGTAACAAACTTGATTCCCTCTTTGGTCATTTTGTCAACACGACGCTGCACCGCCTGCTTGGACAGCTTCATATTCGGAATACCATACTGCAACAAGCCACCTATTCGATCGGCCCGCTCATAGACAGTGACGTTGTGACCAACCTTATTGAGTTGATCCGCGGCTGATAATCCAGCTGGTCCGCTTCCCACAATAGCCACCGACTTCCCGGTTCGACTGGCAGGCGGCGTTGGCTTGATCCATCCTTCTGACCATGCACGATCAACGATTGCATTTTCAATATTCTTGATCGTCACCGGTGGATTCGTGATTCCAAGCACACACGATCCCTCGCATGGGGCGGGGCAGGTTCGCCCAGTAAACTCCGGAAAATTATTCGTTTTGTGCAGCCGCTCGCTGGCTTCTTTCCAACGATTGTTATAGACGAGGTCATTCCACTCAGGAATCAAGTTATCGATAGGACACCCAGTCGTGGACTGGCAGAATGGAACGCCACAGTCCATGCAACGTGCTCCCTGATCCTGCAGGTGTTCCACACGTGGCTCAGTATAAATTTCGTCGTAATCATTGATCCGCACAACTGGCAGTCGCCACGGCACTTTCTTGCGATCGAACTCTTTAAAACCTGTTGGCTTACCCATGTGCTGTTCTCCTTCAGTGAAGGTCGATGATTTTATAAATGCTTTAAAAACGATTGCGGCCCATTCATCAAAACAATGGGCGTCAAATATCAGTTACTAAACATCAAGCGTTCGCGGCCGCTTGTGCTTTCAATTCATTCAAAACGCGTTTGTAATCCGTTGGCATCACTTTGATGCACTGAGCGATGAAGTGAGACCAGTTGGCCAATGCTTCTGCAGCAACAGTACTTCCGGTCAGTTCAGCGTGACGCTTGATCAACGACTGAATGTCTGCCTCTTCCTCCGCATCGGTGATCGCTTCCAATTCCACCGTTGCCAGATTGCAATTGAGATTGAAATCACCATCACGATCCCAAATGTAGGCAATGCCCCCGGACATCCCTGCAGCAAAGTTCCTTCCGGTCGGCCCAAGCACCACGACACGTCCGCCAGTCATGTACTCACAACCGTGATCACCAACCCCTTCAATCACGGTTCGGGCACCACTATTACGGACGCAGAAACGTTCCGCTGCCCGTCCACGGAAAAACGCTTCTCCACCAGTTGCTCCGTACAAACAAACATTGCCAATCAGGATATTCTCGTGAGCCGTAAAACTGCTATCCACCGGTGGATAGACAACAAGTCGTCCACCGCTCAAACCCTTGCCGACATAGTCATTCGCATCACCCTCCAGATTGATGGTGATCCCATGGGACAAAAACGCACCCAGACTCTGCCCTGCGGATCCAGTCAATTCAATGCGAATGGTATCGTCAGGCAGACCTTGCTGACCGTATCGCTTGGCAACCTCGTTGCTCAGAATGGTGCCCACCGTACGATTGATATTCACGATCGGCGTCTTGATAGTGACTGGCTCGCCGGACTCAATAGCAGGTTTTGCCTGTTCCAGCAAAACAGTCATGTCCAGCGATTTCTCCAAGGCGTGGTCCTGAGCCTGTGAGCAAATAACGCCTACATGCTCGTGTGGCTTATTGGCGGGCATTAACACGGAAGTCAAATCCAACCCATCGGCTTTCCAGTGATTGATCGCCTTGCCTGTCTTAAGCACTTCGCTGCGGCCAACCATCTCATCGATGGTTCGGAAGCCAAGCTCAGCCATGATGCGTCTTGCTTCCTCCGCGACCATGAACAAGTAATTGACAACGTGTTCTGGCTTGCCGTTGAATTTTTTTCGCAAGTCAGGATCCTGCGTCGCGATTCCGACAGGGCAGGTATTCAAATGGCACTTCCGCATCATGATGCATCCCAACGTGATGAGTGGTGCAGTTGAGAAACCAAACTCCTCGGCTCCCAGTAATGCAGCGACCACCACGTCACGTCCCGTTTTCAGTCCACCGTCCGTTTGCAGCACAACACGACTACGAAGATCGTTGAGCACAAGCACTTGATGAGTCTCGGCGATCCCCAATTCCCAAGGCAAGCCGGCGTGCTTGATACTCGTCAGTGGCGAGGCTCCTGTGCCACCGGTATCACCAGAAATCAGGATATGATCTGCGTGTGCTTTGGCAACACCAGATGCGATCACACCCACCCCAACCTCACTGACCAGTTTGACACTGATACGGGCAGCACGATTAGCATTCTTTAAATCATGAATCAGTTGCGCTAAGTCTTCAATTGAGTAAATATCGTGATGCGGAGGCGGACTGATCAGGCCAACGCCTGGCGTGCTGTAGCGTATCCTGGCAATATTGGTATCAACTTTCCGTCCCGGCAACTCACCACCTTCACCGGGCTTTGCTCCCTGCGAAATTTTGATCTGTATTTCATCGGCGTTGGTGAGATACTCAATGGTCACCCCAAATCGTCCTGAAGCCACTTGTTTGATGGCAGAACGCTTCGAGTCACCATTATCAAGCGTTTGAAATCGGATCGGATCTTCACCACCTTCACCGGTATTGCTTTTTCCACCCAGGCGGTTCATCGCAACCGCTAGCGTTTCATGCGACTCAGCACTGATGCTTCCGAAACTCATCGCACCTGTGCAAAATCGTTTGACGATTTCACTTGCTGGCTCAACATCCTCGATTGGGATGGACTTTGCTGACGAGTCATCAAATTCGAGCAACCCACGAAGTGTACAGCGAGACCGACTATCTTCATTGATGGCCTGAGCGAACTTCCAATACTCACTCTCGTCATTCTTGCGTGCAGCAATCTGCAGACTGGAGATGGACATGGGCGACCAGGCATGCTTCTCGCCTTCGGCTCTCCAGTGATACTCACCGAGGTTGGGAAGTTGCTTCAGCCGACTGTCAACATTCTCAGGGAACCCCAGATTGTGCCTTCGCAAAGTTTCCTCGGCGATGACATCAAATGAAACACCTTGGATACGGCTCGCAGTGCCGACAAAGCAGACATCAATCACTTCGTCTTTCAAGCCGAGCGCTTCGAATATCTGGGCTCCTTTGTAGCTTTGCAGCGTACTGATGCCCATTTTTGCCATCACTTTCAACATGCCCTTACCGACACCTTTTCGGTAAGCAGCGACGACCTTGTCATCATCGAGCGAGGGATCCATGAGCCCATCACGTCTGGCTTGCCACAATGCCTCAAACGCCAGATAAGGGTTGATCGCATCTGCGCCGTAACCAATCAACAAGCAGTGGTGATGCACCTCTCTCGCCTCACCCGTTTCGATCGCAAGGCCAATCCGGGTACGTTTGGCATGCTTGACCAGATGATGATGAACAGACCCTACCGCCATCAAGGCGCTAACCGGGACACGATCCTGCCCCATCGAGCGATCGCTCAATACGACCATTTCGATCCCCTCGTCAGCAGCTGCCTCAGCTTCAGCCGCAATCCGGGAAAGCGTTTTCTGCAATCCTGCTTTACCCTCACTACGATCGAATGTGATATCGATCACACGGCTTTTCCAACCCTTGCTATTGAGGTGTTTCAGTGCGGCAACCTCTTCATTGGTCAAGATTGGATGATCAACCAGCAAACGATGGCAATGCTCCGGACTGACGTCCAAAAGATTTTTCTCTGGCCCGATGTAGCACTCCAGCGACATGATGACCTCTTCACGAATGGAATCGATCGAAGGATTCGTCACCTGTGCAAATAGTTGCTTGAAATAATCGTAAATCATACGTGGCTTATCGCTCAGACAAGCGATGGCGCTATCGTTGCCCATGGACCCCACTGGATCACGCAACTGCTCGACGAGCGGCCGGAGCATGAACTTCATGGTTTCTGCGGTGTACCCAAAAGCTTGCATGCGAGGGAGCAGTGAATCACTGTCAAAACCATGAGGCTCCGTTTCAGGATGCAAGTCAGCAAGGCGAATTCTCTGGTCTTTCAACCATGCACCGTACGGCTTTACGCGCGCGAAATCGCTCTTCAGTTCCTCATCAGGAATCAAACGTCCAGCCTTGAAATCAACGAGGAACATTTTCCCAGGTTGCAGGCGGCCCTTTTCTTTCACGATGGCCGGATCAACTGGCAATACGCCGACTTCGCTTCCCATGATCACACGATCATCATGAGTGATGTAATAACGACTGGGGCGCAAGCCATTTCGATCAAGCGTCGCGCCAATG
Organism: Rubripirellula sp.; assembly: GCA_051010795.1. GTDB lineage: Bacteria > Planctomycetota > Planctomycetia > Pirellulales > Pirellulaceae > Rubripirellula. The sequence goes on along the minus strand of JBPCVE010000282.1, from coordinate 4,049 downwards.
TACTGCCCATCTGTAAACGCAATCGATGCAGGCCCGTCCCACGGTTCCATCATGCACGAAAAGTACTCATAGAAAGCACGTTTTTCTTCTGGCATCGTTTCATGCTTCTGCCAAGCCTCGGGCACCATCATCATGATGGCTTCCTGCAGCGTGCGTCCGTTCATTAACAGAAACTCCAACACATTGTCGAAGGTTCCAGAATCACTGCAGTGAGGCTCAACGACGGGAAAGAGTTTCTCAAGGTCATCGCCAAACAACGCACTTTCAGCAGACCCCTCACGCGCTCTCATCCAGTTTTTATTGCCGCGGAGAGTGTTGATTTCACCATTGTGACTCATGAACCTGAGTGGCTGTGCGCGATCCCAACTGGGGAACGTGTTGGTCGAAAACCGACTGTGCACCATGGCCAAGTGGGTTTCAAAGTCCTGATCCCTGAGGTCAGGGAAATAGGGAAGCACCTGCGCCGGGGTGAGCATTCCCTTGTAAATAATGACTTTGGTGCTGAGAGAGCAAATGTAGAACATCAAAGCCTGCTTCAGTTCTTCGCTACCTCGCAGCAAATGACTCGCCTGCTTATGAATCATGTAGAGTTTGCGTTCGAACGCTTCACCCTCAAGCCCATCCTCGGCCCCCACAAACAACTGCTCAATTCGTGGTTCACTCGCCCGAGCTGTCGGACCAATATCTGCAAGGTCTGCCATTTGAGGCACATCCCGCCAACCGATGAGATGCTGCCCGGCATCCGTCACAAGCTTCTGGATTGTTTCCTTGCACAGAACCCGTTCCGCACCATCCTCTGGCAGAAAGACCAACCCTGCTGCGAATCGCCCAGGACTTGGTAACTCAACACCCAAGTCCTGCTTCGCAACCTTGGCAAGGAATTTGTGTGGTAAGCCGCACATAATGCCAGAACCATCACCGGTGTTAGGCTCGCAGCCACAAGCACCACGATGGTCCATCGCCTGCAGAATCTGATCGGCATCAAGAACATTCTGATGACTCGGTACGCCCTTGATGTGGGCAATGAACCCTACTCCACAGGCATCTTTTTCCAGTTCTGGATCGTAAAGGCCCTGCGCGGGTGGTAAGTGAAAGTGTTTTTTCATAATGCTATTTGTCATTTGTGACTCTCCTATCCTGATGGAACTCGTCATCGCTCGGCACCTGACTGACTGCGTTGCGGTGGCAGACTCGGCGTCGATTCAACGCGTTCGCCTTTCCACCTCGTGCAGAAATGGTCAGGCGACGACTGACGAACCAGTTTCTGGCTCAATCGTGGCCGCTTCCACGGTCAGCTTCCCGCTGCCGGATTTCACTCGTTTTCCTGCCTCAAGAGGTCGCCCTAAGAGTAGGGAACCAAACTCACTGGCTGCCCTACTTAGTCGGCCAGACCGGCGGAAGATAATGCCGAGAGGACGCGTCATGCGCAGCTCTCGACATGCGACAACTCGTAGTGAGCCGTTCGCTGTTTCGCGGCGTACCGCCGCCTCCGGAACAATGCCAATGCCACGACTGGCCTGAATCGCCCGAATCATTGAGTCCGCGTTATCGAACTCCATGCATGCGTTCACACTGATTCCCGCTTTCACCAAACATCGATCAATCTCTTGGCGTAATTGCAAACCACGGTCAAAAGAAATCATCTCGACCCCGGACAATTGCGAGAGGGAAACCTCGTTCTGGGTTGCAAACCTGTGCTCTGCTGAACAAACAAGCCTCATCGGCTCCTGCTGCCAAAGCACAAACTGAATGTCTTTATTGCTGTGTGGAAAACTGACCAACCCGAAATCAACCTCACCTTCGGCGGTCATTTCAAAGACCCGATCATTGGACCCAAATTCGGTCCTGACTTCGACGCCTCGATGCAAACGTCCAAACGCCTCGCTCGCATCCGGCATGTAGCTGAGACCTACCGAAACGATGGTTCCAATCGACACCTTTCCACTCAGCTGGCGACTGGTACTGCGGACTTCCTGCTCAAGCCGCTCGTAACTCCGCAAAATGCCTCGCAGGCCGCTCAAGTACATCTTTCCTGCTGGGGTCAGAATCAACGGTCTTTTGGAGCGGTCAATCAATTCTGCACCAACGGATTCTTCCAAATGCTGCATCGCTTGACTCACCGCGCTCTGAGTCAACTGATGAAGCACCGCAGCTTTTGAGAAGCTACGGTGTTCGGCAATGGTGCAGAAGAGTTCCAGCGTACGAAGCTGCAAGGCAAATCCATAGCATTAGTAAAACTTATGCTGCGGCAAATAGCACGCAGCGGGATTAATGCAAGGTAGATTTAGAAGACGCTTTCGTCAACCCGCGACAGTTTGCTCACGCCGTGCTCGTAGCACCAAACCGTTTCGGTAACGTGATGGCATAAAGCACTGTGATCCCACCCGAACTGAGAATCACCCAAGGAAACCACTCCTTCGGACGCCACTGCTGCACATTTGAGGCAGGGACCGTCACCGGATTCACGAATGCACTGGCATCGGTTTCAGCGGCAGAATAGAAGTTGGCACTGTCGATCACGAGGCATTCCAAGCCAATGATGATCGCCATGATCCCGACTGCGATGAAGATAGAACGCCACATTGGTAACTGCCACAAGGTAGAGAAAACGGCCCATTGGTCAATTTCGGCATGCTGCCTCGGCCAACATGACCCCCTTTCTGAGAAGCCACAGCACCGCAAAAAGCGGTACTACCGTCACTTTCGGGCTGTCCCAATAAGACCGTAAAAGCTCGCGTCTCGGCCGCGCCGAGAATCTTGAAATCGAAACCGCGGGTGCCAGCAGCCGAATCTTGTACGTTCTCAATTCGGACTAGTCTTGGGCAGGCCGTTGCGACAATTCTTTGACTGCTTTGACCAGCGCGATCGCATGCTCGACGGGCGTTTCCTTGAAAACACCATGCCCAAGGTTGAAGATATGCCCTGGCCGACCATCAACCGATCGCAGTAATTCTTCCACGGCATTGTGAATGACGTCTGGATCGGCAAGCAGAACAGCGGGATCAAGATTTCCTTGCACGGAGCAGTCGTGTCCGATTCTTTTCCATGCAACATCAAGCGGAATTCGCCAATCGACACCTACCACTGTCCTACGATCAGCCCGCATCAGAGGCAACAGTTCAGGATTGCCAGTTGCGAAATTGATCACGGGGACCCCTGGCGTGATTCCAGCGATGATCTGCTTCATCCACGGTAATACAAAGGTTGTGTAATCATTCGGAGAAAGGCATCCGGCCCAACTGTCGAACAGTTGCACGCATTGCGCCCCCGCGGCGATCTGATGATTGAGATAAACCGTGATCGCCTCAGACAATTTTTCCATCAGGAGATCCCAGCCACCACATTTACTTCGCATCAGTTTCTTTGTGTTGACATACTGTTTGCTCCCTCCACCCTCGATTGCGTAACTGGCGAGTGTGAATGGAGAACCGGCAAAACCGATCACTGGAATCGACTCTGGGATATCTGCCCTGGTTTGTCGAACGGTTTCGTAGACAAAATCAAGTTCCTCAGGTGCATGCAATCCTTTCACCCGTTTGACATCACTGAGGTCACGTGCGGGGTTATGGATGACAGGTCCGTCGCCTTTCGCAAACTCCAAGTCGAACCCCATCGGGACCAAAATCGGCAGCAGATCTGAAAAAATAATCGCTGCATCTACTCCCAAACGATCGACAGCGGTGCACATCACCTCGCTACATAGCTTGGGCTGAGCGCAAAGTTCGAGGAAGCTCTGCTTGGCACGAACCTCGCGATACTCAGCCATGTATCGCCCGGCTTGCCGCATCAACCAAACCGGTGTTCTTTCTGTCGGTTCCCCACGGCAGGCCTTCATGAAAAGGCTGGCGTTGGACGGATGCTCAAGGTTGGCAATTGGCGGTGATGCCACAAAACCACGTTTTTTAGATTCCACCAGAGTTACTCCTCGCTGTGCTGCTTCGGTCACCAGATGCCCCATCTTAGGGTGGCTGGGTTCCATATCGACATGTATCTCGCACTCCTCCAGCATTTGCGTGGTGGTCGGTCCGATCGAAGCGATTACGGTGCCA
>JBPCVE010000281.1:0-6068 GCA_051010795.1 Rubripirellula sp. | reverse complement strand
CCAAATCCAGTGTCGGACTCAGTTCACCATTCAGCTGGACTTCTGCTAATTGATCAACGTAGGCCTGCAATGCCTGAACATCCACTGATGGCAGGCTCTCCGATGCAACACGCCGCCAGCCAACGGTTAGGTGAACTGTTCCCCGGTGAATCAATGAGCGAGTCAAAGCCTCGATCTTTGACTCCAACGTTGCCAAGCTATCGCTGACCCTAGGAGCACATTTAAATCCACGATTGTTCACGGTCCGGATTTCTACCGAAACCGTTCCCAACTCACCTTGCTCGCTTGCATGACCCTGCCCGGTCATACTTCGAACAATCGAAGGCTTGGATGTGGTCATACGAGATTGCTTTACGAGGCTTGGGTGTGATCAATGATCAAAACCACTAAGCGGTTCAAAGTAGTGATGCCAAGACGTCTGTTCTTAGTTCTTGTCGTTGGCGTCGGCGTTAGCGTCGGCTGCCTCACCTGAATCAGTTTCAGCAGGTGCATCCGCTGGCTTTGCTGTGTCAGCAGGTGCGTCCGCTGGCTTTGCTGTTTCAGCAGGTGCGTCCGCTGGCTTTGCAGTGTCAGCAGGTGCATCCGCTGGCTTTGCTGTGTCAGCAGGTGCACCAATGCTTGGATCCGTAAGCTCACCACCTGGAGATTCCGACATGGGCTCAGTGTTGGTATTAGTTTCTGCACCAGCACCAATTCCTGCACCAGCGGATCCATCATCACCCGCTTCCTGAACGGCTGCCGTCTGGTCAGGATCCAATGCGTCGCCACCGGACTCCACGTTCAACCACATGGCGAAGGCGCAGGTAAAACCCCAGATTGAGGCAACCACGACTGTCACCACTGTGAACGTATCACCAGCCTTACTACCGAAAGCACTTTGGCCGCCGGGTCCTCCCAGAGCTCCTGTCAAACCACCACCTTTGCCACGCTGAATCAGAATCAGCATGATTAAGAAGAGTGACAGGAAGGCCATCAGAAAACCGAGCATTCCGTTGGCAAAACCGCCCAACAACAAGAAATTCATGACACTACCGAGTATTGAGTTTGAATGTTTGTAGGTTGCGGGTTAGCCCGCATTGATAATTCCGAGAAAATCTTCGGCCTTGAGGCTGGCGCCACCGACCAATGCTCCGTCGATATTGGGTTGGCCCAAAAGTTCCTCGGCGTTGCCGGGCTTAACACTGCCCCCGTATTGGATCCGGATTTGTGCGGCAACATCATCAGTGAACAGTTCACCGAGAAGTTTTCGAATGAAGGCGTGCACTTCTTCTGCTTGCTCAGGCGACGCTGTTCGGCCCGTGCCAATCGCCCAAACTGGTTCGTAGGCGATCACAATGCCTGCAGCGCGAACTTCATCAAGTCCAGCGAGTGAACCTCGAATCTGCGACTCTACCACTTTTTCGGTTGCATCTGATTCCCGATCCTCGAGGGTCTCACCAACACACACGATCGGAACCAGATTCCCTGCCAAGGCAGCATGCAGTTTCTCGCTGACCATTTTATCGCACTCACCCATGATGGCACGACGTTCACTGTGGCCCAAAATGACGTAGCGGCATCCCACATCGGTCAGCATGGAAGCATTCACTTCACCAGTGAATGCACCGTCGTCGGCGGCGTACAAGTTTTGGGCACCGAGCCCAACGGGTGTGCCAGCGACGACCTCTGCCACCGTACTGAGGTAAACCGAGGGGGGACAAAGAGCAACTTCAACGCTGGGATCATCCCCGACGCCGCTGACGACTCCTTGAGCGAGCGCTGTTGCATCAGCAGTTCGCGTGTTCATTTTCCAATTTCCAGCAATCAGTGTTCGACGGCTCAAACCAAAGTCTCCGGGAGCGGTGAAATCGTTTTTCCAAGCAAACTGGCAAGTGATTTCATCTGACTTGCCAATTCATCATATTGTTCGGGAAGTAGTGCCTGCGGCCCGTCACTTTTAGCAACCTCCGGACAGTCATGAACTTCAATGTGAACACCATCGGCACCAGCAGCCAAGCCTGCGAGAGCACATGGTGGGATGAGGTCCGGACGTCCTGTTGCGTGTGATGGATCGACAATAATCGGCAGATGGGTAAGCGACTGAACCGCGGGCACAGCGGCGACGTCAAACAGGTTCCGCGTGGCAGGATCAAAACTCTTAATTCCTCGCTCGCAGAGCACAACGTTGCTATTACCCTGCGAAAGAATGTATTCAGCACACATCAGCAAATCGTTGATGGTGGCACTCATGCCACGTTTCAGTAACACAGGGCGAGTCGACTTTCCAACTTCTGTCAGCAATGCAAAGTTCTGCATGTTTCTGGCACCGACCTGCAGCATGTCGGCATACTCACTGACCAAATCGACCAGGCGAGGGTCCGTTACTTCGGTCACGATGGGAATTTGAAACTTGTCACCCACCTCGCGAAGCAAACGCAATCCTTCTTCGCCCATGCCCTGAAATGCATAGGGGCTGGTTCGCGGTTTGAACGCTCCACCACGGAACAGATTCGCACCTGACTTGCAAACCGATTCGGCAATCCGAAACATTCGCTCAGGTTCCTCAACGCTGCATGGCCCTGCGATCATGCCGAGATTGCCACCACCGATTTTCACGCCTGAAACATCGATCACACTCGCTTCAGGATGAGCATCTCGGGATGCCAATTTGTAGGCCGGTAGTACGGGAATCACCTTGGCGACGCCGGGGATCGCCCGCATCGGCTCCTGCCTCAGTTTTTCCTCATCACCGATAATCCCCACAATCGTGCGAAAAGTGCCCCGACTGAGGTGATGCTGTAGGCCCATCGCCTCGACCCGTTCCAAAACATGGTCGATCTGGTCGTCGGTCGCATTACTCTTGAGGATCAGAATCACGTGATTGTCGCGTTTTTTTAGACAGTTCGATACTTGTTTCTACGATCAATCTGACAGCGAGTACCTACACCAGACCAATACAGCAGCAGACGACCATGGGCGTCACAGCGAGGGAAGCTCGGCAATTTAGCAGGAGTCAACCGGAATCGTCGAGGCCAATGGGCGGTTTATGCCTTCTAAAACACGGTAAAATTGGGCTTCCGATGGCATTTTCGGCCCTCGGATCACAGGATACGTGGCGTCCTCATAGGCTCCAGTGGCATCCGCAGCAGATTTATGACTATCCTGCCCCGCACGAAACCAGTTGGAAAAACGTTCTTCGTCGCCAACAACGATGTTCTTGAGGCCAGGTATGTGGGAGCTCGGATGTGACTGAACACAAGGTAAGTGATGAACCGAGAATCCATCTGCTGTCCGGCATTCTGGCGGGGGGAGCTGCCAATGGAGCAACACATCTGCAGGATGGCCTCCGGAAGGCCGGAGTGAATTCCAGCCTCCACTACCCAGCTGGCCTCAAGGTCGGCTCTGAAATCAGACAACTGCAACAAGATGGCTGCCAACCGCTGACTTGGAATATTGGTGGTATGGACAAGCTGAAGCGAAAAATAAGCCATCGCATCGATCGTCAGATCTTCAAAAAGAAGATTCGCGGCAGGGATCCCGGACAAGAAATTTTCACGTCGCCCCGCGGAGCCCCTCATACACCTTGGCCGCCAGCCAATGTTGAGCCTCAGCCCAATGATATCATCCACCTGCACTGGGTCGCCAAGTTCATCGACTACACCAGCTTTTTCCAATCACTGCCGAAGCACCAGCCGGTCATCTGGACGCTTCATGATATGAACCCTTTCACCGGTGGTTGTCATTTCACCGAAGGATGTGAGCAATTCATCCAACACTGCGGAAATTGCCCGCAGCTACCAAATCGCGGGCCGGACGACATCAGCAGACATGCTTTCTCTACCAAGATGCAAGCCTTGCGTGACGTGAACCTTCATGTCGTCACGGTCAGCCATTGGATGACGGAACAGAGTAAGAAAAGTCCAATCTTCGGGCAGGCCCAAGCTTTCCATCATATTCCGTACGGGCTTTCGATGGATGTGTTCAAACCTGTCAACAAACAAGAGGCCCGTGAACAACTGGGGATTGATAAAGATGCTTTCGTATTCTCCTTTGGTGCTGCTGACATTCGGAATCGACGAAAAGGTTTGGCACCCCTTTTAAAATCGCTTGAGGTAATTGCAGATTTGCCGAACACCTTGGGATTGATGTTTGGTGGAGGTGGCGTACCGAAAGTCGAGCATGCACTCCCTGAGTTGCGGATGATGGGATTCATCCGCGATGTTCAGCAAATGGTTCTCATTCATTCCGCTTGTGATGTTTTTGTCATGCCGTCCCTTGAGGACAACCTTCCATTCACATGCCTTGAGGCACTCGCGACCGGCATCCCCGTGGTTGGTTTCGACGCTGGTGGGGTGCCCGACATGGTTCGACCGGGCGTGACAGGCTGGATTGCTCCAGCGGGCGATTCGCTCGCGATGGGTAATCAACTCAAATACATTGCTGATCATCGTGATGAAGCAGCAGGACTTGGACAGAAAGCCAGAGAAGTTGCCGTTCAGGAATATTCACAGGAAAGGGAAGTCGCCGACTACAAAAAACTTTACCAACAAGTGCTCCAACAACCACCCAAGCGTTGATGTGGTGGATGAATTCATGGTCACTCAAAAAAACTCTCCAGTTTGATTCTCAAGAATCACAAAACCAATCACAATGATCTGCCTGTTTTGTTCTCCTGCTCATGTTTGCTTTAAAATCTAAGTAACCAAGCCCCGAACCTAAGCCTCAGTTCATGACTCAATCTGATTCCATTCCACCAGAAGGTGAGCCAGACCCAACCACCGAAGCGGCAAACAGTGATGCGGCAAACAGTGATGCAACCTCCGTCGGCCGAGTCCAACCCGCGGACCAAGCTGATCAGACACAACTCACGCAATTCATCACAACGATAAAAAACGCTGAAGAGCAGGTCGGTGAACACATCATTCGAGCACTGCAACATGCAGACACGGTTGCAGTGATTACCACTCTGGCAATCGGACCCGACGGAAAACAGCGTGTCATCTCTGCTGCACTCAATGCCCAACGGATGCAGCAGGTTCAAGAGATTCTCAACTCAGCTCAACAAGAACGAATCGAAGAAGAACCATGTGTTGGATTTCATTGCCTCGTCGAGACAAAAACAGCAGAAAAAGAAGCAACAGATTCGGCTGACACTGAACCAGAAACAGGCCCCAAGAATCCTGAGTGATTCACGGTGCGTTCTAGGGTGTGATCACGATTAACTTTTCTGCGACCTGTTCGCTCAAGACAGTCGTACGACCCTCGACTTCGACGGTGGTTGTTGCTGCAAAAGGCGCATGTTCAACCACCTGACCAACAGCAGAAAGATTCAAACCCGATTCGGTTAAAAAACGCAGAAATTCACTCGACTGCTCGAGAACTCGCACAAGCCTGAATGCCGCCCCAACGGGCCATTCTGTTAAAGCCTTACCCATTGCCGCTTCCACGGTTCCATCACTTTTAGGAATTGGATCTCCATGCGGATCCGTCTGAGGATGGCCTAGATAGTCATCAATCCGATCCACCAAACGATCACTGACTGCGTGTTCCATGTGCTCAGCCTCTTCGTGCACTTCATCCCAAGACAACTTGAGAGTATGCGCCAGAAAAAGTTCAATCAAGCGATGGCGTCTGAGTACTCGCAACGCAAGTTTCTTGCCACTCTGCGTCAGCCGAACGCCTTCATAGGGTGCATATTCGACTAACTCTGCATCACGGAGTGTTTTCAGCATCGCGCTAACGCTGCCTGGAGAGACCGTCAGTTGCTGCGCGATCGCCCCAGTTGCCACGACCTCAGTTGAGATGTGCCCACCCAATTGATAAATCGCTTTGACGTAATTCTCCGTGGTCAAACTTGGCATGAACTAAATTCCTTTTAAGTCGCAAAGCCCGCGAGTTCTGCGGCGCGACGTACTCGATTGATCCCAATGATGTACGCCGCAGTGCGCAGTGAAACATTAGCCTGCTGCGCCATTTGCCAAACATCTTCAAATGCCTGAGTCATGGTGTGATCCAATTCCTGCCGCACCCGGTCAAGCGTCCATCGGTAGTGCTGGCGATTTTGCACCCACTCAAAATAGCTGACGGTC